>CAJKSU010000007.1 GCA_905202605.1 uncultured Eubacteriales bacterium | reverse complement strand
GAGCTGCTTCCGGCGGCGCGGGCGCAGGAGCCGGAAGAGGACGACGAATGTGTGCAGCGCCAGGGGGATGGAGACGGCACACTGTGCCATCAGGAAAACGGCGTATCGGTGTCCCTCTATACTTCCATCGACTATACCACGGGGCAGTCCGCTTATCAGGCAGAAATACGAAATGAAAGCGATGCCAATATCTATGTGGCGCTGGATGATATTACCGTCAATGAAACGGTTTATGTATCCGGGAGAGCAAGCTTTCTGACATTGAGGAGATGGATTCCAGCGAGGAAGCGCAGCTCAGCCGGGCTTCTACCGGTACCTCCGGCAGCGCATCCTCCTCCGGCACCACCCTCAATAACGTGGATTACGTGATGATCTACAACCGCTACATCTACCATGAGAGCGATGACAGCGGCAACGTGCTGTCCAAGTCCCTGACCACCGGTGATCTCAGCGGTCAGATCGTCACGGGTATGAACCGTGCCGGCGGACTGGAAACCAATGATATGCCGGAAATGATTTCTCAGGCGCAGATCAATGCGGACTTGGATGACAGCGATGTGGATCGCAGCGGTGTTCGTGCCGGCGGCAAGGACCCCAGCTATAAGGTGGGCGATACCCACGAGTTTTACCATATGAACAAAAACGTGACTGCACGTGAAAAGGATACCTTCCAGTGCATCTACGCCGGTGAGCATTGCTATATCTGGAGCATGAACAACTCCATCAGCGAGAAGGACGCAAAAAGCCTTGCTGAGCAGTTCGATTCCAAGATCTATCAGCAGGACGTGGACGCATTCGGCAAAGCACGCTTCACCGACAACGGCGGCAAGGTCAATATGCTCTTTTACCCCATGCAGGAGGGCATTGGCGGATTTTTCTGCAACTTTGACATCTTCTCCAGCAGCGAATGCCCGGATGTGCAGGCACAGCTCAAGGGCTTTAATACCGATCACGCTATCATCAATATCAACTCCGATATGCTCAGCGAGGATATGGAGTTCGTGCAGGCCACGCTGTCCCATGAGTTCCAGCACCTGATCTGCGCCACGGACGCGATGTATTACGCAGATGCGCCGTGGATGGAAACATGGCTCAACGAGTCCATGTCCGCCTACGCCGAGGAGCTGATCTATCCGGGGCGGAAGGAGGAGAACAACTATAACGATGTGTTCTATCTCAGCGACAGCTTCCGGGAGGGGCAGAGCCTGTATAACTTCGATACCGACCATGATTCTACCATCGGCGCCTACGGCGCGGTGTATCTCTACTCCAAGTACCTCAATGATCTGGCGGGGAACGACGTGTTCTCCAAGGTGCATGCCTACTGGCGTGACAGCTACAGCGCCGACGTCACCGAGGCGGAGGCACTGATGAACGCGGTACCCTCTTCGGTGAAGAAGGACATTGACAGCAAATACTCCTACCCCAGCGCACTCAGCGGCCGCTTTGATACCGATGCGGATCAGTGGATGAGCAAGCTGACGCTGGACTACTATGTAAAGACGCTGGATATGGACTTTGCCGGTCTGTCCGATGTGGCGGATCAGGCGCATCTTCTGATGCTCTATTCCAACGCAGTTCCCGCCGACATCGAGGGCGGCGGACGGATCGTAGTGGCGACCCAGAACGGCAGCTATACCGTTCCCTCCGATGCGGATCAGGGTCTTGTGTACATCGGTCTGGATCAGAACTTTAATGTAGTCACCGATCCCGTGTATACCGTAGGCTCCGGAAACAGCAATTCCGGCAGCTCCGGCAAGACCGGCAGCTCCGGAAACAGCGGCACTTCCGGCGGCAACTCCGGCACCATCGGCGGAACGCCCACGTCTTCCTCTTCCGGCTTCCAGTGGAATAAGAACACCGATGCGGTGGTGATCGGCCCCGCCTCCATGGGTGAATCGATCCAAGGTATGATGGACGGCTTTGAGACGGCGCTGACCGGGGAAAAGTTTAAGGTACAGAATGTGGACAAATCAGAGGTATCTGCTATCAAGGATTGGCTGAGTCTTGCGGTTGCTTCCGGCGATATGGATTCGGTGGGCGTTCTGATGGTGGTGCTTCCCAGCGGAACCTCGTCGGAAATGCAGGATTTCTATTCGTCGGTGCAGTATTGCGTCGAGAATGGAACTGCTGTATTCATTATGAGTACGGAGCAGCCGCCTGCAACCGGTCAGTGGGTTCTCTGGTTTGACATTTCCAATTTTGTTTCCAGCACCGAGGAGTTTGCCGTCAATGTCACAGGCGACTTTGCCGGGCTGGCACAGGAGCTGACGGACCTGCTGCTGGAAAATGCGCAGGCTAATAGCTGCCGGAACAGGGTTTCGATCAGCTGATGGATGATATGAGAAAAACAGAGTGCGACAGATTGCCGCACTCTGTTTTTTGGTTTACAGCTTTGTCTTTAAATACTCGATCAGCATATCGATCCCCACGGTATTCTCCCCGCCCCAAGGAATGATGATATCGGCGGTATACTTGGTTGGCTCCACATTTTATCATGCATGGGCTTCACCGTATCCCGGTACTGGGTAATCACCGATTCAATGCTCCGCCCACGCTCCAGCGTATCTCTGGAGATCCGGCGCATAATGCGCTCGTCGGCGTCGGTGTCCACAAATACCTTGAGATCCATCAGATTCCGCAGCGCCTCGTTTTCCAGCACCAGAATGCCCTCCAGCAGGATGATGGGCTTTGGGGTCACGGTGACAGTTTCCAGACTGCGGTTGTGGATGGTGTAGTCGTACACCGGGCGTTGGATGGTTTCGCCGTTTTTGAGCTTTACAACGTCCTCATAGAGCCGCTGGGTATCAAAGGAGCTGGGGTGGTCGTAGTTCAGGCGAGTGCGCTCCTCGTAGCTCATGCTGTTATGGGGGAGATAGTAGCTGTCATGACCGATGACCTCGATCTGATCTCCGAAATACTTCTGAACTTGCTCCACAATGGTGGTCTTTCCGGATGCGCTGCCTCCGGCCACTCCGACCACATAGACCTTTCCCATAATGCTTGCTCCTTCCTGCCAATTCGGCACTGTATTACATCGTTTATACCAGAAAACGCTGGAAAAATCAATGGATACGGTTAGATTCACATAGAAGACTCCTGCGGGGAATAAGCTGTTTGGGGGTGAACGATATGGGGGAGCGAATGCCGGGGCAGCGCAATTCCATGTTCTATGGGGCGATGCTGCTGACCGCAGGGAGCATTGGCCTGCGGCTGGTGCAGCTGGCGTTTCAGGTGTACATATCCGGAGTGATGGGCGCGGCGGGGTTGGGACGGATGCAGCTCATTATGACCGTGGGGGGCTTTGCGGCGATTCTGGCCTCCGGCGGAGTGCGGATCGCTGTGACATATCTGGCGGCGCAGGAGGCCGGGCGTGACCATCCGGAGGGGGTGCGGGCGGCGGTGCGCTGCTGCGCCGTCTATGGGGGAGTACTCAGCAGCGTGGTGGGGCTGCTCCTCTGGTGCCTGTCCGGAGCCATTGCGGAGGGGTGGATCGAGGACATGCAGGCGGCGCTTCCGCTAAGAATCTTTGCGGCGTTTCTGCCTGTTACGGTGCTCTGGTCGGTGCTGGCGGGCTATTATACCGCAGCAGGACGGATTACCGAGCTGGTTGGACTGGAATTTTTCGAGCGTCTTAGCTCCATTGTTCTGGTGGTGGCAGGAATCCAGCTGGAGCCGGAGGGGCTGGACCCCTGCACGGTGATCTTTCTGGGGTCGTCTGTTGCAACGCTTTTGAGCTTCCTTTTGCTGCTCCGGCGGTATCTGAAAACCGTGCAGGGCATTTCTGCAAGCAGCTGCGGGGCGATGATGAGACGGCTCCTCCGGCTGACAATCCCATTGGGCTGCAACGATTTGTTAAGAAGCGGACTGGGGGCGGTGGAAAATCTGCTGGTGCCAAAGGGACTGAAAATGGGCGGCAGGGACGGGGAGAAGGCCATTGCGGAATATGGAACGGTCTGCGGCATGGTATTTCCGGTCATCACCTTCCCCAGCGTGATCCTCTATTCCATCAGCGACCTGCTGGTGCCGGAGATGGCCCGGTGTCAGGCAAAGGGGCGCATGGAGCGGGTGCGCTTTCTGGCGGACAAGTGCCTGCGGCTGACGCTGTTTTTAGCCGGAGCCGCAGCGGGGCTGGGGCTGGGGCTGGGGGAACAGCTGGGAGCGCTGCTGTTTCAAAGCGGTGAAGCCGGGGCGTATATCTGCATGTTTTCTCTGCTGGTGCTGATGCTCTATCCCGACGCGATTACAGACGGCATGCTCAAGGGGCTGGGGCAGCAGCTCCACTCTGTGCGATATAATACCGTGACATCGCTTTTGGATGTGGGGCTGCTGGCGCTGCTGCTGCCGCGGTATGGCATGGGCGGCTTCCTGTGTGCCTTTACCGTGAGCCATGGGGTGAATTTCTTCCTCTCCCTCCGGCGGCTGATGGTGGTCACCGGCTATCTTCCACGGTTTTATGCCACAGCGAAGGCCGCGGCCGCGGGAACGGCTGGATGGCTGTTGCTCCGATGGCTGGAGCCGGAGTCGGCGGTGCTCCCGATGCTTGGGGCAGCGGCGGCGTATCTTGCTGTCTATGGAGGACTTCTGCTGATTACCGGGGCGCTGAGCCGGGACGATTTCCGCTGGCTCTGGGGAATGATGCACCGAAAGGCTGGGGAATGATCGGAAAATATGCGGCCTGACAGGGGAACGTCAGGCCGCTTTTCTATGGAAAACGGAGAAAAGCAGGAAAAGTCCGAAGTTTTTTAATTTACCTATTGACATACTAGGGAAATAGGTGTTATCATTTCCAGCGGGGAGGGAACCATATGCTCATATCGACTCGCGGAAGATATGCACTTCAGGTCATGTGTGACCTGCTGGCACATCAATCCGGCGGCTATGTGCCGCTGAAGGAGATTGCCGCAAGGCAGAACATTTCCCTGAAATATCTCGAAAGTATCACAAAAACTCTGGTGCGCGGAGGACTGGCGGAGGCCTCCAGCGGTCGGGGCGGCGGCTATCGGCTGCTGCGCTCCGGCGACGAATATACCGTAGGGGAGATCCTCCGGTGTACCGAAGGCTCCCTTGCGCCGGTGGCCTGCGTGGAGGAAAATCCATCCGAATGCGCCCGGCAGGACGCCTGCATGGCCTGCTCCCTGTGGGCGGGACTGCAAAATGCCATTGACGACTATCTCGACGGCATCACGCTCCAGCAGCTGCTGGAGCGCACCAGAATGAATAGAAAGGAAACGGATCACCATGGAAAATAAAACGCTTATGCAGGTTCAAAACGTCTCCGTTCGGGTAGAGGACAAGGAGATTTTACACAATGTCTGTTTGGAAATCGGAAAAGGGGAGACGCACGTGCTCATGGGTCCCAACGGCACCGGAAAATCCACCTTGGGCTATACGTTGGCAGGCAACCCCCGCTACGAGGTCACTGAGGGTGCTATCCTCTTCAAGGGCGAGGACATCACCCATGCCGCACCGGATGTGCGTGCCAGAGACGGCCTGTTCCTGTCCTTCCAAAGCCCCATTGAAATCCCCGGCATTACCGTCAGCGCCTTTATCCGTTCTGCGCTGGAGCAGCGCACCGGCAAGCGTGTGAGCCTGTGGAGCTTCAAGAAGGAGCTGAAAAAGGCCATGGAGGTTCTCCAGATGGACGACAGCTATGCCGAGCGTGACCTGAACGTGGGCTTCTCCGGCGGCGAGAAGAAGAAGGCGGAGATGCTCCAGCTTCTGATGCTCAAGCCCGACCTTGCCATTCTGGATGAGACGGATTCCGGTCTGGATGTGGATGCAGTGCGGATTGTCTCCGACGGCATTGCCCAGTACCAGAAGCAGCACGGCGGCAGTCTGCTCATTATCACCCATTCCACCCGGCTGCTGGAGCGGATCCATGTGGACAAGACCCATGTCATGTACGGCGGCACGCTGGTAGAGCACGGCGATGCCTCTCTGGTGGACAAGATCAACGCAGAGGGCTTCTCCGAATATGAGAGGCAGGAGGGATGAGCTCCATGGAAGAGAAAACCTATGTAGATGACATCGACAGAAGCGTATACGACATCAAGGACGACGAAAAGGACGCCTACCGTCTGGACGCCGGCCTGACGCCCAAGATTGTAGAGCAGCTGTCCAAGGAAAAGCACGATCCTGCATGGATGGAGCAATTCCGGCTCCAGTCCCTCCAGATCTATAATGAAACAAAAATGCCCAACTGGGGGCCCGCCATCGACGGGCTGGACATGGATCACATCGTCACCTATGTCCGCCCCAACACCAACATGAAGGCCAAGTGGTCGGAGGTTCCTCAGGATATTAAGGACACCTTTGAGCGGCTGGGCATTCCTCAGGCGGAGCAGAAGTCTCTGGCTGGCGTGGGCGCACAGTACGATTCCGAGCTGGTCTATCACAATGTAAAGGCCGAGGTTGCTGCACAGGGCGTGGTCTATACCGATATGGAAAGCGCCCTCACCGGCCCCTATGCCGAGATGGTGCGGAAGCACTTTATGAAGCTGGTAAAGCCCACGGATCACAAGTTTGCGGCGCTTCACGGAGCGGTCTGGTCCGGCGGCTCCTTTGTATATGTTCCCAAGGGCGTAAAGGTGGAGATTCCCCTCCAGTCCTATTTCCGGCTGAATGCCCCCGGCGCAGGCCAGTTTGAGCATACGCTGATTATCGTAGACGAGGGCGCAGATCTCCACTTTATTGAGGGCTGCTCCGCTCCGAAGTATAATGTTGCCAATCTCCATGCGGGCTGTGTAGAGCTGTATGTGGGCAAGAACGCCCGGCTCCGGTATTCCACCATTGAGAACTGGTCAAAGAATATGTATAACCTCAACACCAAGCGGGCGCTGGTGGAGGAGGGCGGACGGATCGAATGGGTGTCCGGCTCCTTCGGCTCCCATGTGAGCTATCTCTATCCCACCAGCATTCTCAATGGCGAGGGCGCACGGATGGAGTACACCGGCATCACCTTTGCGGGTGCAACCCAGAACCTTGACACCGGCGCCAGAGTGGTGCATAAGGCGCCCAACACCAGCTCCTATATGAACGCCCGTTCCATCTCCAAGTCCGGCGGCATCAGCACCTTCCGCAGCTCCGTGACCATCCTGCCCACTGCCAAGGGCAGCAAGTCGGCGGTATCCTGCCAGAGTCTGATGGTGGACGATGAGAGCCGCAGCGATACGATCCCGGCCATGGATATCCGCACCCGTGACGCAAACGTGGGGCATGAGGCACGGATCGGCAAGATTTCCGATGAGGCGATCTTCTACCTTATGAGCCGTGGTCTCAGCGAGGACGAGGCCAAGGCACTGATTGTCAGCGGCTTTGCGGACAACGTGTCCAAGGAGCTGCCGCTGGAATACGCCATTGAGATGAACAATCTCATTCGGCTGGAAATGAAGGGCAGCATCGGATGATGGACGGAAAGGAGAACCCAACTATGACGGATACGATACGCATCAACCGGCTCCCGGCCATCACATGGAACCGGATGGACATCAATGATATTCCGGTCACCCTGCCTGCGCTTTCCGGAGCAGAGCTGACCTTTGATACAGACCGTGCCGCAGGCGCGTCTGCCGCACTGGCGGTGGAAACCGGCGCAGGGAAATCCGCCGATGCGGTATTTGCGGGACTGCCGGTCTATGCCATCGGCGCAGACGCAGGCGAGACGGTCGAGGCGCTGACTCAGTGGAATACCTTCGGCAATCAGGGGGCGGTTCTGAACGTCACCGCCGGAGAGAACAGCCATGTGACCCTCTATACCCACCTCAAGGGACAGGAAAATGACACCATGGCGCTGCGCCTGCTTTTGAACCTTGGGAAGAACGCCACCGTGCGGCTGGTGGAGCTGCTGGAGCCGGGGGAGAATGGGACGCTGCTCCATGATTTGGGAGGCAATCTGGGCGAGAACGCCAAAATCGAGGTGCTGCACCTGTATCTGGGCAGCGGCGACATCTATTCCGGCTGCCGGATGGATCTGGCGGGGGACAATGCGGACTTCACCTATCAGGCGGGCTATCTGGGCAGGAACAGTCAGGTGCTGGATGTGAACCTGATCGCCAACCATCTGGGGAAGAACACCACCTGCAACCTCCGGGCGGACGGCACCTTAAAGGACAGCGCCCAGAAGACCTTCCGAGGCACCATTGACTTCAAGAAGGGCTGCAAAGGCTCTGTGGGCGCGGAGCAGGAGAATGTGCTGCTGCTGGGCGAGGATATTGTCAACAAGACCATTCCGCTGATCCTCTGCGCCGAGGAGGATGTGCAGGGCGACCATGGCGCGACCATTGGCGAGCTGGACGAGGACACCCTGTTCTTCTTTGCGGCACGGGGCATTGATCCCATTACCGCTGAGAATATCCTCACCAGAGAGAAATTAAACCGTCTTGCCGAGTCCATGGGCTGGGAGGACATGGTAGAGAAGGCGCAGAAGGCCATTGAGGAGGTATTGTAATGCTGGATGTACAGAAGCTCCGGCAGGATTTTCCCCTGCTCCGGGACTACAGGGAGGCATATCTCGACAATGCCGCCACTTCCCAGCGCCCCCAGTGCGTGCTGGATGCCATAACGGATTTTTACTGTCATTCCAATGCAAACCCAATGCGAGGCTTTTATCCCCTGAGCCTTGCTGCCACGGACGCCTATGAAAAGGCACGCGCACGGGTGGCACGATTCATCGGTGCAGGAGATCCCAATGAGGTGATCTTCACCCGGAACGCCAGCGAGAGCCTGAATCTGGTGGCATATACCTATGGCCTTGCCAATTTGAAGCCCGGTGACGAGGTGGCAGTGTCGATTCTGGAGCATCACAGCAATATGCTCCCGTGGCAAATGGTATGTCAGAAGACCGGGGCGACCCTCCGGTATCTGGACTGTGAGCCGGACGGCAGCTTTTCTGCGGAAACGCTGGATCAGGGCATCAATGAGAGAACAAAGCTGGTTGCGGTGACCCATGTTTCCAATGTGCTGGGCTGTGTCAGCCCGGTTCGGGACATTGTGGAGCGGGCGCACCGGGTGGGCGCTGTGGTGGTGCTGGACGGTGCGCAGTCCGTTCCCCATATGCCCGTGAACGTCACAGAGCTGGACGTGGATTTTCTGGCCTTCTCCGGCCATAAGCTCATGGGACCAATGGGCATCGGCGTGCTCTGGGGCAAGATGACCCATCTGGAGAAAATGCCCCCCTTCCTCACTGGCGGCGAGATGATCGAGTCGGTCACACGGGAGGGGGCGGTCTATGCGGAGGTTCCCCATAAGTTCGAGGCCGGCACTGTCAATGCGGCGGGGGCGGTTGGACTGGCTGCTGCCATGGACTACATCGACTCCATCGGCTTTGCGGACATGATGGCGCAGGAGGAAAAGCTGGTGACCCGCGTCATGGCGGGCATTGCGGAGATCCCCGGCGTTCATGTGCTGGGAGACACGAACCCCAAGAACCACACCGGCATTGTGAACTTTATTGTAGACGGTGTGCATCCCCACGATGTTGCAGAGATTCTGGAGGCCGACGGCGTGAATGTCCGCTCCGGGCATCATTGCGCCCAGCCCCTGCTGGCACATCTGGGCTGCCGGGCTTCCACCCGCGCCAGCTTCATGTTCTACAACACCGAGGAGGAAGCGGATCGGCTGGTGGAGAGCCTGAAAAACGTCAGAGGGAGGATGGGACTGTGAGCAATCGGAGCTTTTATAATGAAATTCTGACGGAGCACAACCTCCGCCCGGAGCATAAGCATGACCTCCCGGATGCGGATCTGGTGCTGGACGGGGTAAATCCCAGCTGCGGCGATGAGATCACCCTCAAGCTCAAGGTAGAGGGCGATACCATTGTGGACGGCGCATTTGTGGGCGACGGCTGCGCCATTTCTCAGGCTTCCACGGATATCATGCTGGGCATGGTCATCGGACGGAAGAAGGATGAGGCGCTGCATCTGGGTGAGCTGTTCTTCAAGATGATCCGGGGCGAGGCCACGGAGGACGAGCTGGACGAGCTGGAGGAGGCCTCCGCTCTTCAGGACATTGCCCATATGCCCGCAAGAACCAAGTGCGCGGTGCTGGGCTGGCGTACCCTGAAAACGCTGGTTCAGGACGAGCTGACACTGTAAGAATACCCATCTGCCGGCACAGCTGACATCGCCCCGGTTAGGGGAGGCGGCGGGGCATACCCTGTCAGTCGACCCAATTGGGGGCGGGGCTTGCGCTCCTTCACGCTTTGCCCTGCTGCTCGGTCACATAACGTGCTGCGTGGTTCTATGACAGAAAAGAGCCGTGAATATCCGAAAAACTCGGTATTCACGGCTCTTTCTGACTTTGAAAGAAGCTGTTCTCCTATCATTTGCATTTTGAGACAGCCTCAGCTGCACACATAGTTATTTTCCGGCCGCATCCACACAGGAACGGATGGCCTCGATTACCGCACTGCGCATGCCGTACTTTTCCAGCTGCGCCACGGCACGAATGGTGGTGCCGCCGGGAGAGCAGACTTCGTCCTTGAGCTGGGCGGGATGCTTCCCGGACTCCAGCACCATTTTTGCGGAGCCGAGCACCGCCTGTGCCGCCAGCTCATAGGCCTGCTGACGGGGAATGCCTGCATAGCAGCCTGCGTCCGCCATGGCCTCGATGAACATATACACATAGGCAGGGCTGCTGCCGGTCAGGGCGGATACCGCATTCATCAGCCGTTCCGGCAAAACGGAGGTACCGCCGGCCAGAGAGAACAGCTTTAATACCGCATCCTGTTCTTCCTCCGTTACGTTGCCGCAAAAGGTAAAGGCGGTCATACCGGCCTGAACCGCTGCGGGGGTGTTGGGCATGGCGCGGACGACCTTTTTATCCTGCCCCAGTACGGCAAGATAGGAGTCGATGGTCAGCCCCACGGCAATGGACACGATGATTTGATCCTTCGTCACCACCGGCGCAATCTCCCGGAGAATTTCCGGCATGATAATGGGCTTTACTGCCAGCAGCAGCAGGTCGCACTGCTTTGCGACTTCCTGCGCCGAGCCAAGGGGCAGTGCACCGGTGCGGGCGCAGACGGCCTCCAGCTTTTCTCTGCCGTGGTTACAGGCGACCATGGTGTTTTCTGCGTCCTTGCAGAAGGCATCCATCAATGCGCCGCCCATGTTTCCGGTTCCGATGATTCCGATTTTCATGGCTTATCCCTCCAAAACGCCGCTTTCGGCGATCCGGGCAAAGGCCCGTGACATTTCCTCCTGCGTGCGTACCAGCGCAAACCGTACATAGCCCTCGCCCAGTGCGCCAAAGGCACTGCCGGGGGTGACGGAGACGCCAGCGCGCTCCAGAAGGGCGATACAGAAGTCCTGACTGGTGGCATAGGTGTCGGGGATCTTTGCCCAGACAAACATGGTTCCTGCGGGCTTCTGAATCTTCCAGCCGATCTTCCCAAGCTCCTCCACCAGATAATCCCGGCGAGCCTCATAGGCGCTGCGCACCTGCGCTACACAGCTCTGGTCGCCGGTAATGGCGGCAATGGCTGCCTTCTGGATGGGCAGGAAAATGCCGAAGTCCAGATTGGATTTCAGCGTGCGGAGGTTGCCCACCACATCGGGATTGCCAATGCAGAAGCCGACGCGCGCACCGGCCATGCCATAGGTCTTGGAAAGGGAATTGAACTCCACGCCCACGTCCATTGCGCCCTCGTGGCTCAAAAAGCTGCCGCAGGTGTTGCCGTCATAGACCAGCTCGGAATAGGCGTTGTCGTGGATCACGATGATATCATATTTTTTCGCAAAGGCAATGAGCTTATCATAAAACCAGTCCGGGGCAAGGGCGCAGGTGGGGTTGTTGGGGTAGGAGACGATCATCAGCTTTGCCCGCCGTGCCAGCTCTTCGGGGATGGCGTCCAGATCGATGAGGTAGTTGTTTTCCTCCTTGAGGGGCATGTAATGAAGCTCCGCGCCAGCCAGCGCCGTGCCGTCGGCAAACACCGGATAGCAGGGCTCCGGCAGCAGCACCACGTCTCCCTCATCCAGAATGGAAAGACCGATGTGGCTCAACCCCTCCTGAGAGCCCAGCACGCTGGTGATCTGCGTTTTGGGATCCAGCGTTACGCCATAGCGCCGCTGATACCACTGGGCCACCGCCTCCAGAAGCTCCGGGAGGTCCACGATGGCATAGAGATAGTTTTCCGGCTTGAGGGCTTCCTCGCTGAGCACCTTGGTAATATGGGGCGCAGGGGGAATGTTGGGTGCGCCGATGGAAAAGTCGATAACCTCCTGACCGCGGGCCTCTACGGCGGTGCGGCGGTTCTTCATGACCGTAAAAATGGACTCACCGAAGCGATCCATGCGTTTTGAAAATTCCATAGTGATCATACCTTTTGTATAAAATCAGAAATCGGCTGACCGTGGGATACAGCGTCGATTCCCCTGTATTATACTATATTTTTCCGCCCGCCGCAACGGAAGGACATATGGCAAAGTACACAGAAAAATCCCCCGGCGCACCGAGCGGAATGCCCGATGCGTCAGGGGAGCGGAAAACTAAGGCAACACCGCACAAATGCGTCTTCGGATTCTGACGGATCTTTTTTGTCGGAAATGCGTTTGTAAAACCTTGCAATACACAGAGTATTCCTGCGGTTTTACACCTTTTTCTGACGAAAAATCTCTCGTCAGACTCTCTTGCCGATTTATGCGGTATTGCCCTAAAGCCTTTTTTTGAGCACCGTTCGCGCACAGGCGGCGGCGTCATCGGGAATGGGTTCCTCCGAATAGCGAGCCTTATTGTAGTAGTCCACCAGAGCGGCGGCGTCCGGCTCACCGGGATAATCCTTCCGGAGCAGCTCCTCCGGGGTCATGGCGGCAGCGCCGGGCTGCCGGGAGACGGAGCGCTTTAACAGCTGCTGAAAGGCAAAGCGCACCTTCATGCGGTTGTCCGGAAAATCCTCCAGCTTCTGCGGACGCTCCCGGAGCTTTTTCAGCGCACGTTTCATGCGTGCTCTGGTTTCACCCAGCATTTCCTTAGCGTCGAACAGGCTTTCGGTTTCATCGACATAGTCCTCGTCCGCTACGGGGGCGAACCGATCCTTAAAGCGCTGGAAGAATGCGGGGAGCCGGACGCCCTTTTCCCGGAGCTTCATCAGGAGCCGGTAGAGGGCATAGATGACCACCAGCAGCACCACCACAAAGGCGATGATCTCTACCATATTGGTAACCCAGCCCGCCTCGCCCTTTGGCTCGGCGTTGAGAATGCTGTCCTCGGCAACGGACGGCTCCTTTTCGGTCACAGGATCGCTGCCAATGGGCTTGTGCTTGATCAGCGTGGCGAGATAGGCGAAAAAGGCGATGATCGCCTGCACCACATAGGCGAAGCCTGCGGAAAACAGCCGGAAAATGGGATAGATGTTGGACACAAAGGCCGCCGCAATGATAAATCCGGTGACCAGAAGAAAGTTCCCCATCTGGATGCCCGCCGGGTAGCGGATGCGCTTTTCGGAGACGGAACGCTGCATGCTTTTCCGCAGACCCTTGGAGCTGAACGAGAACAGGCTGAGCAGGAAAAACGCAATGGATACGATGGAAAGCACCCGCGCCACGGAATCCTTCCACTGCATACCCGTGCAGATGATCAGCACCAGCACATGGAGCAGAATTCCGGTGACCGCCATGGGGGAGTAGATGGAATAGCCCGCCTTCCGTGCGGCAAAGAAGAAAAAGGCCGAAAAGAACACGGTCAGCAGGAAAATCAGCACATGCACCAGCGTCCCGGCAGGGCAGAGCAGCAGACTCAGAATGCCGCCCAGCACAACGCCGACGCCGCACAGTCCCATGGACAGCCCCATGGAGCGGCGCATGGACACCCGCCCCAGCACATAGCCAATGCCGCTGAGGCAGGGGAGCAGTCCGCAGCGGAACAGCGGATAGCCCAGAAACTGCTCCACCGCAATGCCCAGCGGGATCACCAGCAGCAGGGCCATCACAAGATTGATGCACTCAGACAGCACTCGCTGGATCGACGTTTTCTTCAAAACGGATGGCCTCCCTTCTGAGGGTGATATGGGTGACGGAATTGCCCTTCCGGCGCAGCTCCTGACAGCGGCTGTCCAGAGAACCGTTCCAGAACGTGGAGAACACCAGAATATCCGTTTCGGAGGTATCGTTCTCCACCAGCTTTTCCAGCGTGCGGTAGATGGATTCGTGCTCCTTGAACTGCAAACCGGCCAGCACCTCCAGAATGTGATTCATCTGGGTGGCATTGCAGGCGGGTTCGATCTCAATGGAGGTGTCGGGGAGATAGGAAATGGCGGCGTTGGAGTACAGCCCCACCTCCATATTGTTGACAATGGCCCAGTTGCATAGGGTCGCCACGGTACGGATGCCGTATTCCATTTCCTCCTGCTGGGTTTCAGAGAGCACGCCCCAGAAATTGTCCTCCGGGTCGATGTTGAACACCATCAGCAGCCGGGGAAATACGGTATAATCATGGGTCTTTACCTGGAGGGAGCCGGTGCGGGCGGAGGCACGCCAGTGAATGTCCTTACGGCTGTCTCCAATCTGATAGCCCCGAATGCCGTTGATTAAAATAGGATCCGGGAAGATCCACCGGCGCACGGACACATCGCCCTGCCAGCGAAGCGCCTCGTCCGGCAGCTCATCCTCACCCAAAAGGCTGGGATAGACGAACAGCTTGGCCTGCTCGGAGCTGACATCCTGACTGACGGTGTCCAGACCGAACAGATCGCCTGCGGTGAGGCTGGTAATGGACAGATCATAATAGCCCCGGCGGATGCACTTGACCTGATAGCGCCGGGTGATGCGGCTGTAGGGGCGTAGGTAAAAGACACTGCGGTGGAAGCGGTCATCATCCACCTCCAGATTCTCCTGCGAGCGGAACCGCAGCCATGGAGACATCAGGGATTCCACCCGGAGCCATGGAATGGGCGTGAGCTTCTGGTTGGAGATGATCTCCTGAAGCTCCAGCGTTTCCCCCTCAAATACGGCGCGGCGGTCAATCTTTCGCTCATAATGGAGGTGGCGAAAGGCGACCTTGGTAAAATACCGGGCTTGGAGAAGCGCCAGCAGTCCCACAATAACGATAAGCCAGATTGCGGCGGTCATTGCTGCATCACCTGACCTTACAGCTTCTGGGTGGTGGATTCCGTGGGCGCGGGGACGGAGGAGAGAATCCGGTTTACGATTTCGGATGCCTTGTTGGCGGAATTGTACTTGACCTTGAGGATCAGACGGTGGGCGAATACGGGTACCGCCAGCGCCTTAACGTCGTCCGGGAGAACGTAATCCCGCCCGTGGATGGCGGCGTAGGCCTGACAGGCGCGGAGCATGGACAGCATACCGCGGGTGGAAACACCCAGCTCCACATCGTCGTTCTTTCGGGTGGCCTCCACCAGCTCGACAATATACTGCTTAATGGGATCCGACACCAGCACCCCGGCAACGGCCTTCTGAATCTCGGTGATCTCCTCGCCGGAGGAGACTGCGTCCAGCTGCACCAGAGGGGAGCCGCTGATATAGTTGGTGAGTATGTCCACGGATTCCTGAGTAGAGGGATAGCCAAGAGTCAGACGAACCAGAAAACGGTCCAGCTGGGCTTCCGGCAGGACGAAGGTGCCGGAGGATTCTACCGGGTTCTGGGTGGCGATGACAAAGAAGGGGGAGCCAAGGGGCTTTGTCTCGCCGTCTACGGTGATCTGCTTTTCCTCCATGCACTCCAGCAGCGCGGACTGGGTGCGGGGCGTGGTACGGTTGATCTCGTCCGCCAGAAGGATATTGGTAAAGGCGGGGCCGGGCTGGAAGTCAAATTCGCCGGTTTTCTGGTTGTAGACGCTCAGACCGGTGATATCGGAGGGCAGCAGATCGGCGGTGAACTGAATGCGCTTAAAGTCGCAGCGGACAGATTTTGCCAGCGACTTTGCCAGAACGGTTTTGCCGGTGCCGGGAACGTCGTCCAGCAGCGCATGACCGCCTGCAAACAGGCTGGTGAGGATCAGGTCAATCTCCGACTGCTTGCCAATCAGCACCCGGCTGATGTTTTGATTGATCTTTTGCGCGGCTGCGCCGATTTCTTTGATCTCCATAGTAAGGCTCCAATCTCCAGAAGGGTCTGGTAGTAATGTCTGACAAAAGTAAGGGTTGTGCCAGAATAATTTGTATACATTATACACAAGAATAATCTGGAATGCAAATGGTTCGAGGGGCGAAATGTGAAGATTGCGTGTGATTTCGGCACGCGCAGGTGTCTGTTTTTATCTGAAAACAACCATGTGTATTCTTACAAAAAAATCCCGCTCTGCCATAAAGCAGAGCGGGATAGAAAAAGCGAAATTACTTCAGCTCAGCGGTAGCGCCAGCTTCCTTCAGCTTCTCAACCATAGCCTCGGCGTCAGCCTTAGCAACAGCCTCCTTGACGTTAGCGGGAGCGCCGTCAACCATAGCCTTAGCTTCCTTCAGGCCCAGACCGGTCAGCTCACGGACAACCTTGATCACGGCGATCTTGTTGGCGCCGACTTCCTTCAGGACAACGTCGAACTCGGTCTTCTCCTCCTCAGCGGGAGCAGCAGCAGCGCCGCCGGCAGCGGGAGCAGCAGCAGCAGCAGCGGAAACACCGAACTCCTCCTCCAGAGCGTGAACCAGCTCAGCCAGCTCCAGCACGGAGAGAGTCTTAACTTCTTCAATCATAGCAGTAATCTTTTCGCTAGCCATTGTAAAATCCTCCATTATAACAGATTTTTAAGATAAAATTATTCTGCTGCGGCAGCAGCTTCGGGGGCCTCCTTCTGAAGCCGGATCTGATCCAGCACGAAGGCCAGAGAACTGATGGGAGCAAGCATGGTACCAAGAACCTGGGCAACCAGATCGTTCTTGGAGGTCAGCTCGCCGAAAGCGCTCAGCTCGTTGACGGAAACCATCTTTCCCTCAACAAAGCCGCCCTTGATGGCAAGAATCTTGTTCTTCTTGGCAAACTGGCTGACGATACGAGCAGGAGCGATGGGGTCGCCGGTGGACACTGCGAAAGCAGTGGTACCGTTGAGCACCTCGTCAAAGTCGTAATCGTTCTCCCGGCAGGCAAGACGGGTCAGAGTGTTCTTCACAACGGTGTACTCGACGCCAGCCTCACGGAACTGGTTACGAAGCTCAGTATCCTGAGCCACGGTAATACCCTTGTAATCAACAAAGACACCGGCGGTTGCAGCCTTGATCTGCTCAGACATGGCAGCCACGGTAGCCTTCTTTGCTTCAAGAACCTTAGCGTTAGGCATTGAATGTCACCTCCAGAAAAAATGTCCTCGTACCAGAGCGGCACGAGGACACAAAAGACACATAAATCCATTGTGCTTCCTCGGCAGGATGGGGAACCCTTATGGCAAAAGCCTCCTGCTGTCTCTGGCAGCGTTGATTATTATACCAAACAGAACGCCGCCTGTCAAGCACAAATTTTCGGAATTTTAAGGTTACAGCGGATTAGTACTTGGCAGTGCTGACCTTGATGCCAGGGCCCATGGTGGAAGCCAGGACGCAGGACTTGATATACTGGCCCTTTGCAGCGGCGGGCTTCGCCTTGATGATGGCGGCGATCAGAGTGTCGAAGTTCTCGACCAGCTTCTCGGAGCCGAAGGAAACCTTGCCGATGGGGCAGTGGATGATGTTGGTCTTGTCGAGACGGTACTCGATCTTACCGGCCTTGATCTCGCCGATGGCCTTTTCCACATCGGGGGTAACGGTGCCGGCCTTGGGGGAGGGCATCAGACCCTTGGGGCCGAGGACCTTACCCAGACGACCAACGATACCCATCATGTCGGGGGTAGCAACTACTACGTCATAGTCGAAGAAGTTCTCCTTCTGGATCTTCTCCACCATGTCCATGCCGCCAACATAGTCGGCGCCGGCCGCACGGGCAGCGTCAGCCTTGGCGTCCTTTGCGAAGACCAGAACCTTACGGGTCTTGCCGGTGCCGTTGGGCAGTACAACAGAGCCACGAACCTGCTGGTCAGCGTGACGGGAGTCAACGCCCAGACGGATGTGAACCTCTACGGTCTCGTCGAACTTGGCCTTTGCAGTATTGACAACAAGAGCGCAGGCGTCCGCAGCATCATACTGAACGGAACGGTCGATGAGCTTTGCGCTCTCCTGATAATTTTTACCTTTCTTCAATTGAATATCCTCCTTATAGTGGTTCGTCGGAATAATCCTCCCACGTTATGAGGCACGCTTTACAGATTTGCGCTAACCTCGGATGTTGACTTAGTCTACCACAGTGATGCCCATGGAACGGCAGGTGCCGGCCACGTTGCTCATAGCTGCCTCGATGGAAGCGGCGTTGAGGTCGGGCATCTTCTTCTCAGCAATCTCCTGGAGCTGGGCCTTGGTGATGGTGGCAACCTTGTTCTTGTTGGGTTCGCCGGAGCCCTTCTCGACGCCTGCTGCCTTCAGGATGAGGGTAGCGGTGGGGGGAGTCTTGGTGATGAAGGTGAAGCTGCGGTCGGCATAAACCGTGATAACTACGGGGATCTTAAAGCCAACCTGATCCTTGGTGCGCTCGTTGAATTCCTTAATGAACTGAGCGATATTTACACCGTGCTGACCCAGAGCGGGGCCAACCGGAGGAGAAGCAGTAGCCTTAGCGGCATTGATCTGCAGTCTGATATAACCTGTTACTTTCTGTGCCATGAAGAGCACCTCCTGAAAAAATGTGGTGATACGCGGGTGCGTATATTTGGCGGAGTATCAAACCCCTCCCACGTTCCGGCCAGCCGGGCCGGGGGGATCGAGCCGGTTATTCCTCTACCAGCTCTACCTGGTCAAGCTCCAGCTCGACCGGCGTTTCACGTCCGAACATGGAAACCACCACGCGGACGGAATTGTTGTCGATATCGAGGGCATCCACGCGACCGGTGAAGGTGGTAAGAGGGCCGTCGTTGATCCGGACGGTATCGCCCAGAGCATAGGGAACCTCAACGGTATGCTTCTCGATGCCGAGCTGCTGTACCTCTTCGTCGGTAAGGGGAACCGCACGAATCATGGGCTTTGCCTCGGCGTCAGCGCCGACAAAGCCGGTTACACCACGGACAGAGTTGATGATGTACCATGCCTCATCGGTCATGACCATTTTCACCAGCACATAGCCGGGGTAAATCTTGCGTTCAACGGTTTTTGAACCGGAGTCAGTCACCTCGGTGACCGTCTCCATGGGGATCAGAACCTCGTGGATCAGATCCTGAAGGTGGCGGTTCTGAATACTTTTCTCGATGGTGGCTTTAACGGTATTCTCATACGCGGAATACGTATGGACTACATACCACTTCGCTTCTTCTGCCATGGTATCACCCTGCCTTAGTTAAACAGGCCGATGAGCCACTGGACGATCAGGCTGCTGATCGCGTCGAAAATCCAGATGAAGACGCCGACCACCAGAACAGAAATAAGAACGACTACAGTATTCTGGAGAACCTGCTTCTTGGAGGGCCAGACAACCTTTTTCAGCTCAGCCCGCATCTCGCGGAACCATTTGCTCAGGCGCTTGCCAGTCCGGCGGAAAAAGCCCTCATTTTCCTGTTTCTTAGCTTCTGCCATTGACGGTAGCCTCCATTACTTAGTCTCGGTGTGCACGGTGTGCTTTCTGCAGAATCTGCAGTACTTCTTCATTTCGAGACGATCCGGATCGTTCTTCTTGTTCTTCATGGTGTAGTAGTTTCTTTGCTTGCACTCATTGCATCTCAGAGTTACTTTAACGCGCATTTCGGCACCTCCTTAAAATTGCCTCCCTGTATCACTGCGGTCATAATAAATTTGATCGCGGCATTGCCGCCCGCAGCTGAAAACGGGCATAGAAATACCCCCGAATTCACAGGTAAAACTATTCTAGCATAGATTTTTTTCACGGTCAATAAGAAAATACGTATTTTCCCGGAAAAATTTCCGGGCGGACACAGAATGTGGACGGTTTCTTGCGGGACGGCGCAAAATGTGGTATACTCCAGAAAAAAGGAGGACACACGATGAAGGTTATGGCACTGGATTACGGCGATGCCCGCACTGGGGTGGCGGTATCGGATCCCGCGGGGATGCTGGTGGGCTTTACCACTGTAATCACGGAATGGAACCGGGAAAAGACTGCGGAAAAGGTGGCGGCGCTGGTACGGGAGAAGAAGCCGGAGCGGCTGATTATGGGCTTTCCGAAAAATATGGACGGCACCGAGGGGCCGAGAGCGGACCTCTATCGGGAGTTTGCGGCACTGCTCACGGAGAAAACCGGCATGGAGGTGGTGCTGTGGGACGAACGGCGCACCACCATTGAGGCGCACAGCATTCTCTCTGCCGGGGGGAAGAAAATGAAGCAGCACCGGAAAAATGTGGACGCCGTGGCGGCGTCCCTGATTTTGGAGGGGTATCTTCGATTCCTTGGAACCGGATTCTAACGGACGCTTGTGGACGAAGGCTTTTTACGCAGCTCGGACAGCCCGGTAAAAATCAGAAATACTCCAAACAGTTTTTTCAGCAGTCCCAGCTCCAGTCCCAGAGAAAGCAGACTGAACCCGGCAGCGGTGGCGCAGCCGCAGAGGGCGGCTGGGAGAACGGCCTTCCATTCCACCTGATGGTGCTTGCTGTGGAGCAGCAGGGAAGCGGCGGCGGTGGGGATAAAATAGAGCAGGTTGATGCCCTGGGCGATTTTCTGCGGGAACGCTGCCAATGCGGTGAGGTATACCATCAATATGGTGCCGCCGCCGATGCCAAAGCCGGAGAGAATGCCGGTGAGCAGCCCGACGGCCAGAGATAGAAGCCATTTCAGCATAAGACGCTCCGAATTCCGCCGTACAGAATGAAAATCCCCAGCAGCTTGTGGAGTACCTGCGGCGACATCCTCCGAAACAGCAGGCCGCCCAGCAGCCCGCCCAGCAGGCCGCCTGCAAGATAGGGGAGTGCGGAAGCAAGATCCAGCTGTCCATGATACCAGTACAGCAGAATGGACGTGAGGCACATGGGCGCAATGATGGCAATAGAGGTGGCAAAGGCCTTTTTATCCTCCAGCCCTGCCCAGCGGGTCAGCAGCGGCACCAAAAGCATACCGCCGCCTGCGCCGAACAGGCCGTTGGCGCTGCCCGCCGCCGCTCCGCTCAGGGCATATTTTACGGTTTTGTTCATAGAAAATCCCTCCTGTGGCAGGATTCCACGGGAGGAATTTTTTATACATGCCGGATGTTCAGCTGCGGTTTACCCCCAGCAGCTCCTGCACCACATAGCCCGCCAGCAGCAGTCCGGCGCAGGAGGGTACCCAGGACAGGGAGGCGGGGATGCTCCTGCGGCCCGGCGGCGGGAGCTCCAGCGGCAGGGGCGTGATGGGCGTTTCATCGGAAAACAGCACCTTGTGGTGGGCAATGCCGCGGTTTTTCAGCTCCCGGCGGATCACCCGCGCCAGATGACAGCCGGAGGTCTGATTGATGTCTGCGATCCGGAATCGGGTGGGATCCTGCTTGTTTCCCGTTCCCATGGAGGAGATAATGGGGATATTCCGGGAAAGGGCAGTTTCAATGAGACTGAGCTTGCAGGACACCAGATCGATGGCATCTACAATATAATCCGGCTGGAGGGAGAAAAAATCCTCCTTGTGCGCCTCGTCATAGAGCTTCGGCAGGGAAATGATCTCGGCCTCCGGGTTGATATCCCGCAGCCGTTCTGCCATGACGTCGGATTTATACTGCCCCAGAGTGGAGTGAAGAGCGCAGAGTTGACGGTTGAGATTGGTGAGGCCCACGGTATCGTTGTCCACCAGCGTGAGCTTCCCGATTCCGGCACGCCCCAGCGCTTCGGCTGTATAGCTGCCCACGCCGCCGATGCCAAAGATCATCACATGCTTCTGGGACAGCGATGCTACGGCGTCCTCTCCGTAGAACATCGCTTCCCGTAAAAACTGATTCATAGTTGCTCCTTCCTGATAAAACGATGCCCGGACAGCTTGTCCGGGCATCAGAACTGAACAGGTTCGATCGCTTAGTTTGCGGAGGTGGTGGAGTTGCCCAGAACCGGAAGCTCCTTGTTGGTGAACCACTGACCGATGGTGCTCTTGTCCGCAGTGTAGCTTGCGGAGAAATCATCATACCAGTCGGTGTAATCGGCGTTGCGCTTTGCGGTATCGGCAAGAGACTTCCAATACAGGTCGCCGGTGCCGGAGAAATAAATCAGGTGATAGCCGTAAGAGGTCTTGACCACGCCGGTGTCACCCGCCTTGCGCTCAGGATCAAAGCACCAGTCGTTGAACTCGGTGACCATCTGACCCTTGTATACATCCTCATACAGACCGCCGTCGGAAGCGGAGCCGGTGTCCTCGGACTTCTCAGTTGCCAGCGTGGCAAAATCGTCCTCGGTCTGATCGGTGGCCTCCCATTCCTGCTGAATCTCATCGATTTTGGTCTTGCACGCCTCCCAATCGGCATCGGTAGAGGTGCTGTTGTCACCGGAGGTAGCGACCTTCACAAGGATGTGACGGACGTTGACGGTGTTATAGTTGTTGTCGTCACGGGAGACGAACATCACAACGCTGTAGCCGGAGGAGGTGGCAACGACCTCGCTCTCGCCCTCGGTGCGCCCGTCGGCAAACAGCCAGTCGGCGTAGTCGGAGCTGATGGAGGAATAGCTCTGGTTGGACTTGAGGGTGTAGCCCTCGTCCTCATAGGACTCCTGAGAATCCTCCGGAGCATACTTCTGAGCAGCCTTGATGAAGCTCTCCTCCGTGCCGGTGAGGTCTGCGTTCATGTTATCGGCAGTCTCCTTGGCAGCTGCGGTGTCATCATCCTTCGTGGCTACATTAAATACCCGATAGGTTACCTTGTCGAAATCGTTCTTGTTCTCGTCGTAGTAGCTGCGCAGCTCATCATCGGAGTAGGTGAAGCTGGAGGTCTTTTCCTTGGCATAGGAGGTTGCAGTCTGCTGGACGGTCAGGTACTGGATGTAGGATTCCACATCGGCGCCTTTTCCATAGTTGGCCGCCAGATAGTCATCGGCGTTCTTGTAGCCGGAGGAGGAGGCGTAGGAGGAAAGGTTGTCACGGGTGGTTTCGATGGTGGACTTTGTGTCATCGTCCAGCGTGAAGCCAGCCTCGGTGGCCGCATCATACAGGGCATAGACCTGAAGCGCAGTATCACAGGCAGTTTTGGTGATGTATTCCTTCCATGTTTCGCCGTCCTGACTCATGGCACAATCCTGACTCTCGATGGGCTTGGAGGAATCTACAAGATAGTTCCAAAGGCCGCTGGAGGAATACTGGCTGTAGATGTTGTAATAGGAATCATGATAGAAATAGTTAAACTCAGTGGGAGTGAGCTTATGGCTGCCCACGGTCAGTGCGGTAGCATGAGTCTGCATAAAGCCGCTGTTCACGAAAATCAGGCCAATGAACAGCACCACCAGCACGATGGCAATGGCAGATCCAACGGCGCTGCGGATTTTCTTGGCCTTGGCCTGCGTCATAGGTTTTTTATTCTTTTTCTTTCTCTGCTTTTTAACGGTATCGCTGTTGGCCTCGGCCTCACGAAGCTCCCGGCGCAGACGCTTTTCTCTGGATGCGCTCATAGTAGGGTCAGTCCTCTCCTGTTGTTAATCAGAGCCATTATATAGCATATCGGCTCCGGTTTCAAGTGAAATCAAAAAAGTTCATGGAAAATGACAGAAAAATGGAAGACGGCAGGCGAAGGTACAAAAAAATCCCCGCTTTGGCCGTGTGGATCCAATTATAACCTGCACGGAACGGCAGGTGGGTTGCCTCCCCGCTGCTGTGACTGCTTCCAACTTCTGCGGACAAGTCCGGCAGGAGGCCTGCAAGCAGCAGCGGGAGTACAGCATCCCGAAGTTATAATGTGGGTTTAACAGGATCCATCACGCACCAAGCAGGGAAATTTACGGTGTTATTCGACGTCGTCAGAAACCGGGCCGTCATCGTCGGCAAACATCTGATCTTCAAAGATCTGATAGATTGCCTCCAGCTCATCATCGCTGTCAACGGTGGAAAGAAGATCCTCCCCGGTTGCCTCATCCTGAATCACCTTCAGAATAATGACCTCCAGATTCTCTTCCTCCTCCGGGTTCTTTGCCTCGGTGAGGGCAAGATAATGGACGTCGTTCATATCGGCCTCATCCAGCACCAGCAGCTCGAAGTCATTGCCCTCGTCGTCGCTGATGGAGATGATGTTGTCACCATATTCGCTCATGAAAATCTCCTTCCGGCTTTAGCTTATGCGGATTTTTTGATTACGTGCATATAGTAATGCCACAGCGCCAGAAAATCAAGTGTTATTTTTTGAGGAAGCGCTGTTTTTGCAGAAAAAATGCGCATTTTGACCATAATTCAACATGGAAAACCATCAGAATCTGAAAAAACAGCCAATAAATCAATGGATTACCCGAGGACGGCAGCGGTATGCGCTGAAGGGGAAAACGGCGTCCGGAGCGCCCCATACATACAGCATATCCGGGGCGGAGGGAGATATTCACACATTATTTATAATTGCACCGGGAAAATCCTCCGAAAAATGAAAAAAACTCAGGGTACATGATTGACAGGCTGTGATATAATATACTAAACTCTAAACCTGCGCCCAAATGGCGAATGGAAGCCGGCTCTATGGATGGCCGGGTGACGTATACAGGATGAAATCACTGCGGAGGTGCGCCCAATATGGCAAAAAAACAGAAGAAACAGCCGGGAGTCATGGGAAGATTTTTCCGGCGGTTTGGAACGGTGCTGGGATCGGTGCTGCTGGTACTGGCAATCAGCCTTGTGATCTTTGCATGTATCTTTACCGCATATCTGCGGAATTATCTGATGCCGCAGGTGTCGTTTTCTCTTGACAGCTTCCGGCTGAATCAGACCTCCGTGATTTATTATCAGGATAAGTCCACCGGAGAGTATCAGGCGCTTCAGAACCTCTATGGAGAGGAAAACCGGATCTGGGCCTCCTATAAGGATATTCCAACCAATCTGGTTTATGCCACGGTCGCCATTGAGGATAAGCGGTTTTTCCAGCATAACGGTGTTGACTGGCTCCGTTCCATGAAGGCCTCGGCCAACCTGTTTTTGGGCGGAGGCAGCGCCTATGGCGCTTCTACCGTGACCCAGCAGCTGGTCAAGAACCTGACCAACGACAAGGAGGTTACGGTTCGCCGGAAGCTGGTGGAGATTTTCCGGGCGCTGGAAATGGAAAAGCAGTACAACAAGGAAGAAATCATGGAATGGTATCTCAATACCATTTATCTGGGCGAGCAGGCCTACGGCGTCCGGACGGCGGCCTATACCTATTTCGGCAAGGACGTCAGCCAGCTGGATCTGGCAGAATGCGCCAGCCTGATTGCCATTACCAATAACCCATCTATATATGACCCCTATATCAGCGAGAAGACCAAGGCCAATAATAAGGAACGCCAGACCAATATTCTCTATGAGATGTGGCAGCAGGGCTATATTTCCGAAAGCGACTATCAGAATGCCAAGGCCGAGGAGCTGAACTTCCAGTATGCGGATTCCTCCACGGAAACCGGCGACAACTCGGATTACTATTCCTATTTTGTGGATCAGGTGATCCGGGACGTGGTAGACGATCTGGCCTCCGTTACGGGCTATGATACCGAGGTCATCAACCGGATGATTCTGGGCGGCGGCTATCAGATCTATTCCACCATTGATGTGGATGTGCAGAACGCTGCGGAAGATGTCTATGAGAATCTGGATAATATCCCGAAAACCGACAGCACCTATCAGCAGCTGCAATCCGGTATCGTGATTATTGATAACGAAACCGGCGACATTGCCGCCATTGTGGGCGGCGTGGGGCAAAAAGAGGGAAGTCTGACCCTGAGCCGTGCAACCCAGAGCCTGCTGTCTCCCGGTTCTACCATCAAGCCGCTGGCAGTCTACGCGCCGGCACTGGAGCTGGGACTGATTACGCCGGCAACGGTGTATGACGATACGCCCTTTACCTTCGGTTCCACTCCGTGGCCCAAGAACGAGGACGAGACCTATCACGGCCTGACCAATATTCTGGATGCCATGAAGCGTTCTACCAATACTGTGGCGGTGAAGGTGCTGGACGATGTGGGGCTTGACTATGCCTATCAGTACGCAGTGGACGAGATGCACCTCAATTCTCTGGTGGACGAGTATGAGCTCAACGGCGTGAGCTACACCGATAAGAGCTATTGGTCTCTGGCACTGGGCGGCATGGTGCGCGGCGTTACCATCCGGGATATGGCGGCTGCCTATGCTTCGATTGAAAACAAAGGAGTTTACCGGAAGGCCAGAACCTATACCAAGGTGCTCGACAGCGACGGCAATGTGGTGCTGGACAACACCCAGTCCTCCAATGAAAACATGAGCGAAAAGACCGCCTACTATCTCACCTATATGATGGAGGAGACGGTAAAGGACGGCACCGGTCAGGAGGCGCAGGTTCCCGGAATCGACACCGCCGGCAAGACCGGTACCACCTCTGACGACAAGGATCGCTGGTTTGCCGGATATACCGGCTATTATACCGGCGTGGTATGGTGCGGCTATGACCAGCCGCAGGAAGTAGTGCTGGAGGATGATTCCATTGAAAACCCGGCCTCAGTGCTGTTTAATGAGGTCATGACAAAGGTGCATGAGGGCAAGGAGAACAAGGCGTTTGAAAAGCCCTCCTCTGTGGTAGAGGTACAGGTGTGCCAGGACAGCGGACGGCTGCCCAACGAGTGGTGTACCAAGGATGTGCGCGGCGACCGCACCATTTCGGTCATGCTGGACAGCAGCGACGCCCCCACGGCCTACTGTGATACCCATGTGGAAACCAGTCTCTGCACTGCGGGTGATACCCTGCATGTGGCAGGGGACTACTGCGCCGCAAGAGGTACGGTGGAGCAGTATGGCATGCTGAATATTTCCCGGCAGTTCCCCATTGCGGGCATTGTGGTGGCAGATCAGCAGTACTGTATCGGCACGCTGACAAAGCGCAGCGGCTATAGCGAGGCGCGGTGCGACACCATGGATCCGGTGAATAAGACCTGTACCATCCATACCTCAAACCGAACAACAACGACAACGACCGGTACCACCGGCGCCGTGACGGTCACGCCGACGCCCTCGGAGGACGGAACGGTAACGACGCCGGCGGAATCCGATCCCGTGGTGTCCATGCCCGCGGTACAGTAAGGAGTAAGCGCCATGTGGATAGCAAACGAATGGAAGGACTATGAGGTGCTGGACTGCACCAGCGGCGAAAAGCTGGAGCGCTGGGATAAATATACGCTGGTGCGCCCGGATCCGCAGGTGATTTGGGAAACGCCTCGAAAGCATCCGGGCTGGCGGGAGTATAACGCCCGTTACGAGCGGAGCCATACCGGCGGCGGCCAGTGGAACACGAAAAAGCTCCCGGAGAAATGGGAGATTCGCTATAAAGAGCTGACGTTTCAGGTGAAGCCCATGAACTTCAAGCACACGGGCATTTTCCCGGAGCAGGCAGCCAACTGGGATTGGGCCATGGACAAGATCCGCCATGCAGGGCGGCCCGTCAACGTACTCAATCTCTTTGCCTATACCGGCGGTGCGACCATGGCCTGCGCCGCAGCGGGCGCCAGCGTCTGCCACGTGGATGCGGCAAAGGGCATGGTGGCGTGGGCCAGAGAAAATGCCAAGCTCTCCGGGGTGGAGGATCGCCCTATCCGCTGGATCATCGACGACTGCCGCAAGTTTGTGGAGCGGGAGATCAAGCGGGGGCGGAAGTATGACGCCATCATCATGGACCCGCCCTCCTACGGCAGAGGCTCGAACGGCGAGATATGGAAGCTGGAAAAGGATCTTTACGGCTTTGTAAAGCTCTGCGCCGGGGTGCTTTCCGACAACCCGCTGTTTGTGATCATCAATTCCTACACCACGGGGCTTGCCCCCTCCGTGGTGGGATACATTTCTGACAGTATATTTTCAACAAAATATGGCGGACATACGGACAGCGGCGAGCTGGGGCTTCCGGTGACCGCCTCCGGTTTGGTGCTTCCCTGCGGAGCTACGGGCCGCTGGTACAGAGAGGACTGAGCCATTGGAAACTGCAATTGAAGTAAAAGACGCATCGTTTACCTATCAGCGTACTGAGGGGGAACAGCCCCTGCAGGTGTTTGAGCATCTGAATCTTACGGTGGAGCAGGGAACCTTTGTGGTGATTCTGGGGCATAACGGCTGCGGGAAATCTACGCTGGCGAAGCATTTTAATGCGATTCTGCTGCCCTCCGGGGGCGAAATCATGGTTTACGGCATGGACACCCGGCAGGAGAAGGAGACAATCCCCATTCGGAAAACTGTGGGTATGGTGTTCCAGAACCCCGACAACCAGATCGTTGCCAATGTGGTCGAGGAGGACGTCGCTTTTGCGCTGGAGAATCTGGGTGTTCCGCCTCATGAGATCCGGGAGCGCGTGGACGCAGCGCTGAAGGCCGTGGGCATGTACGAATACCGGAAGCATGCGCCCCATCTTCTGTCCGGCGGGCAGAAGCAGCGGGTCGCTATTGCGGGCGTGCTGGCCATGCGTCCCAGATGCGTGGTGCTGGACGAGCCGACCGCCATGCTGGATCCCGTTGGACGGAATGAGGTGGTGGAAACCATCCATGAGCTCAACGACAAGTTCGGCGTCACCGTGATCCTCATTACCCATCACATGCGGGAGGCCGTGGAGGCGGATCGAGTGGTGGTCATGAATGACGGCAAGGTCATTGCCGACGACACCCCGAAGAAGGTCTTTTCTCAGGTGGAGCTGCTCCGCAGCGTGGGGCTGACCGTACCGGAGACAACGGAGCTTATGTATGATCTCAACGAAAAGGGCTGGAGCCTCCCGCTGGACGCACTGAGTGTTGAGGAATGCGCTCAGGCCATCTACCGGGAAGCAGCCGGTGCATAAATCATCAATTCGTAGGAAAAAGTGACGCCCAGCAGGGCTGTGCGGGCGATCCGAAATGTATCAGCCAGAGGATATTAGCTTGAACCCAATCATTGAAACAAGAGATTTGACCCATATTTATTCTCAGGGTACGCCCTTTGAGCATTATGCCCTGGATCATGTGAACTTTTCTGTAATGCCCGGCGAGTTTATGGGCATCATCGGACACACCGGATCGGGAAAATCCACCCTGATCCAGCATCTCAACGGTCTGTTAAAGCCCTCTGCCGGACAGGTACTCTTTGACGGCGAGGATATTTGGAAGGACAAGCAGTTCACCCGTCAGGTACGCTTTCAGGTGGGACTGGTGTTTCAGTATCCGGAGTATCAGCTCTTTGAGGAGACGGTCTACCGGGATATTGCCTTCGGGCCGAAGAATATGAAGCTTTCCGATGAGGAGATCGACCGGAGAGTGCGGGAGGCGGCAAGCTTTGTAGAGCTGCCGGAGTCCGTGATGGAGCTTTCACCCTTTGAG
The DNA here is from genome assembly GCA_905202605.1 of uncultured Eubacteriales bacterium. GTDB lineage: Bacteria > Bacillota > Clostridia > Oscillospirales > Oscillospiraceae > HGM13006. Next base: position 3,105 of record CAJKSU010000007.1, on the reverse strand, counting down.
CTGTCCGGTGGTCAGAAGCGCCGGGTTGCCATTGCGGGCGTCATCGCCATGGAGCCGAAGGTGCTGATTTTGGACGAACCCACGGCGGGGCTTGACCCCAAGGGACGGGAGGAAATTCTCCGGAATATCCGCACCTATCAGGCCGCCAAGCAGGCCACCGTCATCATGGTCAGCCATTCCATGGAGGAGATCGCCGACAGCGTAGAGCGCCTTGTGGTGGTCAACGATGCGAAGATCCCCATGGACGGAACGCCCAGAGAGGTATTCTCCCACGGAGATGAGCTGGAGGCTATGGGACTTGCCATCCCTCAGGTGACGAAGATTTTCCGGCGGCTGAAGGAATTGGGGCTGCCGGTGGATCCCTCCGTTTATACCACTGCGCAGGCGGTTGCCGCGCTGGAGGCATTGAAGGGAGGCGACCGGGCATGCTGAAGGATATCACCATCGGGCAGTATTTCCCCGGAACTACAGCCATCCATAAGATGGATCCCCGCACAAAGATCGTCAGCGTCATCCTCTATATCATTGCGCTGTTCACCTGCAAGGGGATCGTGGCGTATCTGCTGACGCTTGTTTATCTGATCGCCGCGGTGAGAATTTCAAAGATTAAGCTGAAAACCATATTGAAGGGCATCAAGCCGGTGGTCATTATCATCGTGTTTACCGCCATTCTCAATATGTTCTATACGCAGGGCGATGTGCTGGTACAGGTGTGGCGTTTTAAAATCACCGATAACGGCATTCGCAATGCCATTATGATGGTGGCTCGGATCATTATGCTGATTACCGGTACATTTCTGCTCACCTATACTACCTCGCCCATTACACTGACCGATGGACTGGAGCAGCTGCTGGGGCCACTGAAAAAGATCCATGTGCCGGTGCATGAGCTGGCAATGATGATGTCCATCGCTCTGCGGTTTATTCCAACCCTGATCGAGGAGACGGACAAGATCATGTCCGCGCAGAAGGCCAGAGGAGCAGATTTTGAAACCGGCAATCTCATGCAGAAGGCCAAGGCGCTGATCCCCATTCTGGTGCCGCTGTTTGTCAGCGCATTCCGACGGGCGGACGAACTGGCGACCGCTATGGAATGCCGCTGCTATACCGGCGGTCAGGGACGAACCCGCATGACGCCGCTGAAATGGCAGCAGCGGGATACGGTCGGACTGCTGATCGGCATTGCGCTGGTGGCGGCAGTGATCGTTTTGAGACAGTTTGGCCTGTAAAGGAGAGATACCATGCGCAATATTGCCATGATCCTGACCTATGAGGGGACGGCCTATCATGGGTGGCAGGTGCAGAAAAACGCCATCTCTGTCTGCGAGACGATGGAGCGGGCGGCAGCCATGGTGATGGGACACAAGGTGAAGATCACCGGCTGCGGACGGACGGACGCCGGGGTGCATGCCCGGAACTATGTGGCGAATTTCCGCACGGATTCCCGGATCCCGGTGGATCGGATCCCCTATGCCATGAACACCCATCTGCCCCATGATATCGTGGTGCGGGAGGCCTTTGAGGTGCCGGAGGAATTCAACGCCATCGGCTCCTGCGTTAAAAAGGAATACACCTATCAGATCTATAACTCCCGGATCCGGGATCCCTTCTATGTGAATCGAGCCTGCTTTTATCCCAAGCATCTGGATGAAACGGTGATGCAGCAGGCTGCGGATCGCTTTGTTGGCACCCATGATTTCGCGGCGGTGCGCTCCGTGGGAACGGACGTAAAATCCACCGTCCGCACGGTGCATCATTTTGAGGTAGAGCGGCGGGATCAGCTGATCCTGCTCCGCATCTGCGCCAACGGATTCCTCTATAACATGGCGCGGGCCATGGCGGGAACTGTGATCTATGCCGCCGAGGGAAAATTCCCGCCGGAGGCCATTACCGAGATCCTGGATAAGGGAGATCGTACCGCCGCGGGGCCAACGCTTCCGCCGGGCGGACTCTATATGACCCAATTGTGGTATGAATGCGGGGAGGTTGCGTTTCATGTTGGATGACCATACGGCAGAGTATGGACGTCAAACAAAATGGAAGTTTATCATTGTACTGATTCTGCTGGCTCTGGCGGCAATGGCCGGAGCGTGGGCAGCGGAGCATTGGACGGTGCTGCGGCAGCAGCTGAAATTCCGAGGAAACGAAACCAATCTGGACTGGCAGGAAGCATCCTGCGATGAATCGACAAAAATCATTGCCCTGTCCCACGGGGCGCTGCTGATAGACGGCGGCATGCTCCGGCATCTTGGCGACAGCGGCAGGCTAACTGATACTTTGGACACCGGAGCGGAGCAGCTGTCCCCGCTCTCCGGCAGCAGTGCCGGAGCATGGAGCGAGGAAGCCCTCTACCGCTGGACAGAGCAGGGCTTTGCGGTCACCCCGGTTCCCGCCGGTATCCTGCAGGCGGATGTATGGAACGGGGAGGCGGCGGTGATCTCCAAAGGCTCCGGTTATCTCACCAGAACCCTGATTTTCGGGGTGGACGGCGCAGAGACGGCAGCCATTGGGCTGACGGACAGCGCCATGACCCAAATCGCGCTCACAGAGCATGCCCTTGGCAGTATCTGTGCGGAAGCGGACGGAGGCTGGAGCCTCCGAATCTATGAAAAAGACGGCACGGAGCGGGTGAATCTCCCGCTGGAGGCCGGGGAACAATGCCAGCTCAGGGCCTGCGGCAGCGGCTTTGCGGTGCTGGCAGAGCAAAGTCTCCGATTCTTTGACGAAGCGGGGACGGAAACCGGCGCATATGCGCTGGAAATGCAGCATGTATCCCACTGGGCCATCGATGACGGCTGGGCGGCGCTGCTGCTGGGCAACGGCGGTGTGCAGCGGATCGTGACGGTGGATGACCGGGGGAACGTGCTGGGCGAAGGATCCCATACCGGCGTGGTGCGGGACATGGCTGCCGAGTCCGGGCGACTATATATTCTGGACATGCAGTGCCTCAGCAGCTATAATATGCAGTGCAGGCAGGTAACTGCCAGCCCCCAGGGGGCAAGGGCGGCGGGGCTTTCCGCCTGTGACCGCCGGGTATGGCTCGTGGGAAACGGCGAGCTGTGCCGGATCATAACCAAGTAGAAAGCGGCTCTTAGGGAAACAATG
>CAJKSU010000006.1 GCA_905202605.1 uncultured Eubacteriales bacterium | reverse complement strand
TCTCTTTTCGAAAGATGAATTTCATGTATCAATTGAAACACATCCTGACAGAGCGTCATGCCATAGTTTTCTGCCGCTTCTCCAACGCTTTCCTGCGATACTCCGAGGGGGAGATGCCTTCCAGGCTGCGAAAGGCCCGAATCAGCCCATAGCGGTTGGAAAAGCCCACCTGCAGGGCCAACTGTTCCACGGGTAGGGAGGTTTCGGCCAGAAGCTGCTTGGCGTGCTGGACCCGGATGTCGTGGATGCAGTCCACCAGTCCCTGTCCGGTTTCATTTTTGATGAGCCGGGACAGATAGGTGCGGCTTATGCGGAACCGGTCGCAGATCATTTGAGCGCTGAGGGCGGGATTCTGGTAGTTGGCTTCCAGAAACTCCAAAATCAGCGGCCCTTTCTTTGTGGACTGACGGGGATGAAAGTCCGCCAGACTGGCGAAAAAGTCATGAATCCGGTCCCGAAGCTCCGGAATGGACCCGGATTGGGTCACCAAGGAAACAAGGCCCTCCAGATCCAGAATTGCTGAGGGCTCCACCCCCATTGTGGTCTCCAGTACCGCCAGCACATTCCGCAGCCGGGCGGTGACCGCCACGGTGATCTCCCGCAGGGGAATCGTATGGTAGAACTGCCGTTGGAGGATGCTGTCAAGCACCATGGATGCCTCAAAGAACAGCAGGTGGTTGATGTCCCCCATGAACTCCTGCTCCAGGGCGCTGATGGCCCGCTGATCCTCGGGGGACAGGGGAGAGGCACACAGCTCCGGATAGGTGTGGATGGGACCATTGAGATTCCAGCTATAATCGTAGGTGTTTTTTGCCTCCAGGTACATCTGCCGCAGGCTGGCATGGCCCTGATGGATGGCGCTGAGGGAGACAGTGTTCTGGAAGCCGAGCGCCTTATTGAGGGCAGTCAAGATTTCGGAAAAGCGCTCAGTCAGATTCCGGTAATAGTCACCAGTTTGGATGCTGGCATCGGAGACGAACTGGGCGTTGGGATTCAGCAGGATGCCCATGTCCTGGTCTGAACGAAAGACCATGTAGTAGGTTTTCGGCGCCAGGGCCGCCTTCAGGATTTCCTCCGCCGCTTCCATAGCTTCGATGGGGTAGTAGACCATGGGCTTGCCTGGAGCCGGCTCTGAACGGCCCGGACCAACCGGGGGCGGGAAAGCATCCATGGGCCGCGGCAGCCGGTCCGCCCGGGCATGGACCACTGCCAGGATTAGATAGTCGGAGTAAAATTCACACTCGATATAGTTTGCCAGCACGTCGATAGGTTGCGGCGTGTCGGTTTCATCGTGGATGGCATTTTCCATGGTCACATGGCGCACCCGCAACTTCAGAGCCTGAATCTGCGCCTGCAGAGCCTCAATCTCGGAATTCATTGCAGTCACCTCCTGAGACGATTATACCGGGTCTTTTGATAAAAGTACAGAGCAAATGTGAGAATGGATAAAAAATGTCACATGAAATCTAAAACATGGTACTTTATCCCCTTCAAGACTGGCTGGTATAATGAAACCAAACCGAAAAGGAGGTAAACCAATGAAAGAAAAAATGCTTGCGCTGCTGTTGACGGCGGCCATGCTGCTGGCGGTGTGTGCCGGCTGCGGAAGCGGAGCGGCATCATCCGCGGCCCCGGCTCAGACCGAGGAAAGCACCGAAGCCGCTCCTGAGACCCCCGCGACAGAAGCGCCCGCTGCTCACGCCGATGAGAACCAGCCGGAGGAGGCTTCCACTGGAGAGGAGCCGGAGCCCAATGTCCTGGACAACACCGAGGCCAACGCCAACATGGACTTTACTGCACATCAGGAAATGCTCAAAGGCCTGACCACCGCTTTGCCCATCTCTGAGGATGAGGTGACCCTGACTTATTTTATGGGCTTTGAGACCAACTCCCTCAACTACATCGAGGGCGGTGACCTGATGAACCACCAGGTCTGGGCCTGGCTCCGGGAGAACACCGGCGTCACCATCGATCTCACCGTGGTGGACAAAACCAATCAGACCGACAAGTTCAACCTGATGATCGCCTCCGGCGAGTACACGGACCTGCTGAACATCGGCGACTACACCGCTGGTACGGAAGCGGCCTATGACGAGGACGTCATCATCGATCTGGGCGACTACCTGGAGACGGAGATGCCTAACTATTATCAGATCATCCACTCCGATCAGACCGTGCTGGAGGAGGTCCAGGACGGCGGTATGTTCCTGCGGATCTATCCCATCAAGGACCAGGTCGCAAACCCCACGGGCATCGGCGCCTTCATCCGCATGGACTGGCTGGAGGATCTGAACATGGATGTTCCCCAGACCTATGACGAACTGACCGAAGTCCTGAAGGCCTTCAAGACCGAGAAGGGCGCCAGCGAACCCATGGCCCTGTTCAATACCGTGTCTATGCAGAACGGCGTGCTGTCCGGTGGCTTCGGCTCCCTGGCAGAGTTGTCCACCAACGCTATGGGCACCAACTTTTCCAACTCCTTCTACCAGGAGGATGGCAAGGTCATCTACGGCGCCACTGCCAACGGTACCCGCAAGTACCTGTCCTGGCTCCACGACCTCTACACCCAGGGCCTCATCGACTTTGAGAACATGCAGAATCGTGAGACCAATCCCTTCTCCGACCTGAACGCCGGCCGTGCCGCAGACGGTACCAACGGCTACATCTTCTCCAACCAGCCCTTCGGCGGCAACTACTCCACCATGGCTGCCGCTCAGTATGGCGACGAGAACTGCAACTGGTGGCCTGTGCAGGACGTGGCCGAGGAGGCCGGACAAACCATCCCCTTCTTTGAGGAGAACTCCCTGGTGGATTCCACCGGCGCCAGTGCCATTTCCATCTCGTCTCAGTGCGATGATGTGGAGGCGGCGCTTCGGTTCCTGGACTATGGCTACAGCTATGAGGGCAGCCTGCTTTACAACTTCGGCTTCCAGAAGGGCTCCGGCCATGACGTGGAGACCTGGGACTATGATGACGAGGGTGTTCCCACCTTTGATGCGGAGGTCATGAACGGCATTGCTACCACCAACATCGCATCCAGCGTGGTAGCCACCAAGGACCTGGCTGGCGTGATCTTCGACGCTAGACTGGCCTTTGAGTTCGGCGAGCGGGAACTGAGCTGCTTTGACGCTTGGAGTACCAACAAGAACACCAGCAATATTCTCGGCTCTGACACCATCCTGACCGCGGAGGAGAACACTGACGCCTCTGCCATCTACAGCGACATCATCACCTATGTGGGCACCTCCGCTCTGCAGTTCATCAACGGAGACCTGGATGTGAATGATGATGCTGTCTGGAACGACTACGTTGCCAAGATCGAAAGTATGAACATCGGCGAACTGACCGAAATCATCCAGACTGCTTATGACCGTGCAAACGGCTGAGCATATTAAGGAGGAATAAACATGAACTTTGCAGGTACATACACCTATCTCATGGATACTCCCAGCGGCAAGCGGGAGACAAAGATTGTCCTCCGCAGAACCCCCAGAGCCTATGAGGGCGAGCTTGTCTCGTCCCACGGCGGCTGCGAGCTGCTGGAGAACATCCACACCAAGGGCGACTCCATCATCTTCGAGGCCCAGTGTGGCCCCGCCAAGCAGGAGATCACCCTGACCCGTGGCGAGACCCTCACCGGCACCACACTGGTCTATCAGGATAGCGGAGAGAACGTTGTCACCGAGCTGGAGGGTATGAGCTATGAGCCCGCCCGTCGTCGTGCCCTGATCCTCTACGCCACCATGACCAAGAACACCGAGAGGATCGCTCTGGCTATGAAGGAGTCCTTTGAGTACTACGGTTGGGAGTGCAACTGCTACCGCCTCAAGAAGTCCAACAAGTGGGAGGAGCTTCAGCCCAACCTGTACTTTGATGATTACGATGTAGTCTGCCTGGGCAGCCCCATTGTGGCGGGCTATCCGCTGACCATCATCAACAAGCTGTTCTCTCTGGGCGCCGGCGGTGAGCTGGAGAGCAATGTGCAGAAAATGGTGGACGCAGGTACTGGCTTCAAGATGACCGCGGAAACCATGGGCGGGAACCGACCGGATGGCATGCCTCCCATGCCTGAGGGTGGTATGCCCGAAGGTGGTCCCGGCGGCCCCGGTGGTCCTGGCGGCCCTGGTGGCCCCGGTGAGATGCCTGGTGGCCCCGGCGGCCCCGGTGGTCCCGGTGGTCCTGGCGGCCCTGGTGGCCCCGGCGGTCCGGGTGGCCCCGGAGGCCCTGGTGGCCCCGGAGGCCCTGGTGGAGCACCTGGTGCACCCGGCGCGGGCGGTCCCACCTGGCGGCGGAGAAGCTGCTCCTATCCCGGTGGCCCTGTCCGTGATAACTATCAGCCGCTGGGCATCGTCTTTACCACCTACGGCGGCGGCTTCTACGGCTCCGGCGAGAGCAAGGCGACTCTGTCTGCTCTGAAGCTGTTCCTGGAGACCAACAACGTCTCTGTGGTGGGGACCTTTGCCTGCTGCGGCAAGGAATTTGGCCCAGCCGGCGTTGAAGAGGGCAAGAAGCCCAACGTCATGGGTATGGGCGGAATTCAGGACCCCGAGTACTACGAGTGCAAGGATGGAAAGAAAATTCAGGGCTCCTACTTCTTCCACAATCAGATGTGGGGCCATCCCAACGAGCGTGACATTAACAAAGCCAAGTATCTTGTTGCCGACCTGGTTGAGGACTACTTCCTGACCTTTGACGGCCAGCGTGGTTTTGTGAACAGCGAGTACATCTCGATGTCATAACTCCTTTCCAAAAGAAGCAGGGACAGTTCAGACTGTTCCTGCTTCTGGAATCAAAAATACTTTGAAAGGATGCATTACTATGGGAACTGGTAAATTTGTAACGGTCTATCCCGGCGTGTGGACTGAGCGGGAAAAGCCCTACGCCGAGGAGTATTACGCCAAGATCAAGGAGCTGGAGGACCGCGGCCCCATCGATGTGCAGGCCCTGATCTCCGGCAAGATTGAAAAGGGCACCCAGGGCTTCTCCAATGTCCTCGAGGTCAAAGAGGACATGATGCTCTACAATGCCAAGAAGTACGACCCCGATAACAAGCTCTACACCGACGATGATTATGCGCGCTCTCTGGGCTTCGACGCAAAGATCGCCATGCCTGCCTTCGCGGCCCATGACGACAGCTTCCTGACGGCCTTCAACGGCAAGGCTCGGGATTTCCTGGCAGTCACCGGCCTGCACCATGAGATCGACCAGCTGAAGCCCGTCTACGCGGGCGATACCCTCTACCTGGTCAAGGACAAGCTGGAGCTCATCGACCTGACCCCCGCCGAGGGCAGCATCTACCGGAACCTGGTCCTGAAATGCACTGGCTCCGTGTACAACCAGAAGGGCGAGAAGGTTCTGGGTGTTATGTTCTCTGCCCGGGAGAACCTCAAGAGCTACGAGGACCCCGCCGACATGGGTAATCAGCGTGGCTGGGAGAGCCCCGACTGGTGGACCCGCCCCGAGCACTACTACACCGACGAAGAATGGCAGGAGATCTTCGACACCTGGGCGAAAGAGAATTACCGGGGCGATAAGGTCCTCTACTGGGAGGACGTCAACGTGGGCGACATGCCCAATGTGACCATCGACGGTCCCATCCATGCCTCCTGCAACCCCACGCCTCCCTATGGCATGGCCGTGGGTGGCAGCCGCACCATGAAGGAGCTGGCTGATCCCGCCGTCCGGGCCAAGATGACCCGGGACCACAAGTTCGGCGTCTATGTTCCTGACGACATGACGGAATGGGACCCCGAGGTTCCACCCTACGACGATCCCCGGGCCAAGATGGGGCCCCCTCCCGGCGCAGGCGGTCCTCCTCCCAAGGAGGTCAAGCGGTCCATCTTCATCAACTTCCTGGGCCGTGACTTCGCCATCCACCACATCAACAACTGGATGGGCACTCACGGCTGGATTCAGAACATCCGCTGGGGCATCATGACCGACCCCGTGGAGCAGGGCTTCGCGTTCCCCAAGAACACCGCTGTGTGTGAAATGATCGAGAAAATCCCCGCCATGGCCGGCAAGAAGTGCAACACCCATGGCCTCCAGTACGACGTTATGAAGATCCACTCTCAGGTCTACGACAAGTACGAGAAGGACGGCGAGCATTTCGTGGAGCTGGGCTTCTGGATCACCACCCTGAACGACGACGAAATCTACGAAGAGGGCGGAGCCACCATCAAGCTGCCGTCCCGCAACGGTTAAGGAGGAATTATCATGGCGATTTCCGGCACTTACTACATCAAAATGTGGCTTCCCGATGCGAAGTTGGTTCACGGGCCTGACTTCCAGCCCGGTCCTCCTCCCGGGGAGATGCCGCCTATGGGTGGTTCCGGCGGCCCCGAAGGCGCATCTGCTGGCCGTCCTCCGCCCACGCCTCCGGTACCTCAGGTGGAGCTGTAGGACCACGGCGTGCCCGGAGAAAACTCTTTTGAGGGCGAGATGACCTTCCACTTCACCCCCAACCCTGACGGCACCCTGAGCGGTGACGCCAACGGCAGTCTCATCAACTTTGGCTACTACACTGGCGATGAGTTCTTCAAGGTGGATTTCCCCGCCTGCCCCGGCCGCTGGGAAGTCTGGGCCCGGGTGGATGCCGAAGGCTATATCGAGGGTATGATCTCCGTGGGTGGCAATAAGGGCTTCCCGAACCTGGTCTATGGCAAAAAACTCAGCTAACTTACTATCTTCCTTCTAAGTTTCGCCGGCTGTCTGGGCTTCCTGGGCAGCCGGCGGCACAAAAAAACGCCTCCAATCTGGAGGCGTTTTTGCCGTATATTTGTCACCGCTATATGAAGACGACGTTGGAGGGATAACTTTTGCTGTGGATGCCGATTTCTGAACCGGGACAGCATCAAAAAAAGGCACGCAGGTCAAATCCCGTTCCTTGTGCGGCAAAGGTATCTGGATTAAAATGGTATTGTCCGAAGCAGTACTGTCGGTACTGCAGTCCGAAAGAATGGAGGTAGCAATCTATGAGAAAGTGGAGCAGACGCATCCTGGCCCTGTGCCTGGCGGGGGTTTTGGCCCTGAGCTGCACCGGGCCGGTCTTTGCGGAGGATATGCCGCCCATGGAGATGCCCGGAGGCATTCCTGGCGGTTCTCGCGGCGCAGCCACGGCGGCAGAGACCTTCCGCTGCCAAGAAGGGCCCTGGTCCTTTGTGTTGACGGTGGAAGGGGATACACGGACTTCAACCATCACCGGCTGGGATAAGGCCCAGGGCGGCGAAATCGTCATTGTGCCAGCCTACCTGGGCGGCGGGAGGGTGACTGCTATTTCCAGCACAGCCTTCAGTGCCGCCAGTAGCGTCAAAGCCCTGTATCTTCCTGACACGGTGAAGACCATTGCAGCCTTTGCCTTCTATGATCTGAACAGCCTTCAGTACATCTCCTGCGGCAATCCAAATGTGGTCATTGACGGCCAGACCCTGGCCAGCTGCAACAGCCAGGAGATTCAAACCACCGGAACTCCGGTCTGGGTCAACATCGAAAACAGCCCTGCGGCAGCGGTGGCTGGCGGAAGCTACCTGGTGGGAGATAATGCCTATGCAATCACCCTGGCGGACATTGCGGCCATCTCGGCAGGGGATTACAGTATCACCAGCTCGGCTATCGTCTTTACCGGAGACGCCTACAAGCCGCAGTCCACAGAGAAGCCCGTCAAGATCGCCCGGTCTCTGAAGGAAGAGGTTCAGGAGAACGACTTCCGATACACCTTCCGAAACCTGACCGACGAAGCGGAAGCTGAAGCCTTCCAGGCAGAAATCGCGGCAGGCGCCTACGGCACCGTGCAACTGGGCCTGGACTACTCGCCAGGCTACTATCTCAACGGCTCCCGGGTTCAGCTGGATCCGGACTGCCGGGCCATTGATGCAGCCACAGGGGAAGCCCTGGCAGGTATTGTAAGCACGGGCATGACCTATACCTATGTGGCCTACCGGGATACCGACCAGAACGGCGCCATCGACATTCTCTACTACACCGACGGCGTGTCAGACTTCGTTTCGGCGCCCCTGGATCAGAACGCGGAGATCTATGCTCCTGGAACATTGTCCGATGGTAAAGACTCTGCCAGCTCGATCACTGGCAAATACCTGGCCTTTGCCAACGGTGCCCTTGAGGCCACCGGCCGCCGCGATAGACAGACCTATAACCGGATCGTTATCGGAAATACAGGTCGGGCCACCTATGCCGCCGACGGAAAAGTCGCGGTATCAGACCCGGTGCTGGCCTCCATCAACCGGGAGCGCTCTCTGCTTTGGGCAGATGACTACGGCAGTATCCAGACAGACTACCTGTACGGGATGTCCTCTTCCACAGCCAACTGGGCCCAGGAGACTTTTGAGGCAGGAGACAGCAAGTACAACTATGAGCTGAATATGAACTACGGCCTGAACGCGGGGCTCTACGCCACCAATGGCGGCCAGCTGACGGTGGGGGACCTGGAGGGACAGACCTCCTATGTGGAGACCTGCGGCGACACGGGAAACGGCATCATCGCCATTGGCGGCGGCACCTATGTGGGTAACCGGAATGCACCCTATCCCACAGCGGCAGTCTATGTGTACAACACCACCTTCAAATGCCAGGGCTGGAACAGCCATGTGGCGGATGCCATCTATGGGGGCCATATCTATCTGGAAAAGGTAACTGGAACAACTGGTATGCCCGGTTCCTATCTGGGCCAGTCCTCGGCCCTTGCCAATGTCTTTGGCGCGGGAACTTTGGAGGCGGTAGACTGTGATTTTACCACTTACGGCAACGGTTCGGCAGGAGCCTATGTCATCGGACAGGGCTCTGGTACCATTAAGGCCATCAATACGAATTTCACCTCTTACCTGGATTCAGGTCTCTGCTCCGCCGGAGGAGAGTTTGACATCAACGGAGGCAGCGTCAAGGGAATCATCGGCTTCCGGGCCCGGGCCAACGGCGCGGACTCCGCTTTGACAAGCGTTGCCCTAACGAAGGCGGATGTGAACACCAACTACGCCGACTATGTAACAGATTTGGAGGACGGCATTGCTACGGAGGCAGCGAAAGCCTGGGCGGAAGCCACTGGTGATTCCGGTATGCCCGGCCCGGCCTGCTCCAACCTGCTGGTGGGGGTGAAGGGCACCACCCTGGGAGATCTCTGCGACGCCTACCAGGTCAGCAGGAAAGCCCGAGAGACCCTGTACAATACGCTGTCGGAGCTTTCCGGCGAAGAATACAGCGATGGAACGCCCTGGCGCTGCTCGCTGCTGGATTCGGACCGGTATGGACATCCTGTGGCGGACACCGGTAAGCTCATCACAGCAGGTACGGACTACTCCGAGGCACCCTATCTCAACAACGGCGTGGGCGCAGAGGGGCTCCAGACCTCCGCGGTCATTGAATTCCAGAATGCCCAGCTGGGCCTCACTCTGAATGACTGCACCGTCAGCTACGAGGGTGACGGTAACTACAACTACCTGATCGCTTCGGAGAGCAAGGGCTGTGCCCAGGTCACCTTCAACGACTGCAAGAACCTCACCGGAATCATTTGGAATGAGGGCGACAAAGCCTCCAGCGATTCGGGGGGCATCAATCTGGGAAACAGCGACATGGGCGGATTTGTAGGATCCGGCAGCAGCTACGGCGTGATTGTGGATTTTCACGGCTCCAGCTTTGCAGGCAACTTTGCTGATGGAGACTACGGCCTTTGGAACGTCGAAGGCCTCCGCTACACCAATGGCGCAGGGGAGACCTCGTCCTTAAACGGAAACTATTACGGTGCCAGTGCCAACTGGGGTAACTGTGCGTCCTTTGATGGCAGCTCCAGCTGGACTGTGACCGGGGACAGTTATCTGGGCTCTCTGACGCTGGAGCAGGGGTTCACCCTCAGTTCGGAGCCGGGCATGTCCCTGGAGATCTATGTGGGTGTGGATGACAGCTTCAATGTGGCCACTGGAACTCGGGTATCTTCTCTGGAGCCTGGAACCTATGAGAATGTTGTGATCCTTGTGAAATAGTATTTCACTGGGACAGACCGTCCAGCCGCAGGGAATCCCGGAGGGCCCCGGGGGTCATGTTCCCCAGGGCCCGGAAGGCCCGGTACATGGTGGACAGGTCTGTATATCCCGCTGCCTCCGCGATCTTCCGCATGGACCAGTCCGGGTGGTCCCGCAGCAGGGCCTCGGCCCGCTGTAGCCGTGTCTGCTGCAAAAAGCGGTGGAGGCTGACCCCATAGTAGTAGCGAAACTGCTTGGAGATCTGGGCTGTGCTGACCTGGAAACGGTCCGAGATCTGGGCCGGGGACAGCTCCGGGTCAGTGATGTGGGCTTCTACATACTCCCGAATGGACTGGATGCGCTTCTGGCGGCCAATCTTCCGGAGCATCTGGTTTTGCTGCTGAAGCTCCTCCAACAGTTCCAGCATAATTTGGCGGAACTCATTTTCCCGCTCAAAACCCATGGATCGGTAGACGATTTGACGGCGGCTCATATAGGAGGCGTCCACCAGGCCGGCCCGGCCCAGATAATCGGTAAAGGTCAGCATAAAGATCTGGATGTGGTGGTGGACAGACTCCATGGAGGGTACGCTGTTTTGAAGGATCGTGTCACAGACCTGTCCAGTGATCTCCTCGATGGGGACCTCGCCCCGGGAAAGTTGCTCCGCCACCTCCACAGAAAGCTGGCGGTAAAAGCTCATATCCCCGATAAAGGCCCCGTGGAGCTGTTCCTCGGAGTTCAGCTGGATGGGGGAGCGGTACTCCGCCCGGAAGTCATAATATTCCATGGCGTGATGCAGGTTGTTGAAGGAACGGAATACGCCGGGCTCTCCATATTGCAGGTCACTGAGTATGATGCGTAAGGTTGGTAAAGACAGTGCTGTCTGGAGGGCAGTAAAGTTCTCCAGAAGCGTCCGGGATGCGGCAGACGCGCCGGGGCTGTCTTCAGACAGACGTGGATAGCAGCAGAGAATATAAATTCGCCCATTTACTGAAAAGCAGTACCACAATGGCAATGGAAGAAGCCCGGAAGCAGCCTCCACAAGGCCGCGTACCCAATCTGGATCTGTCGTGTCCACAGGACCAAAGGGGTCCTGCTGGATCAGCGCCGCTGCAAACCCGCCATTCCCCAGGATAACGCCCAACCGCTCCAGCTCCGCGAAACAGGTGCCGGTATTCCGGTGGTGGTTCGTGGCTGCCGCCTCCAGCAACTCTGCGGTGCGGCGGCCCTTTTCCGTGGCGGCAAAAGCGCCAAAGCAATCCCATTCGGGATGGATGGAACTAAAATAAAGCATGGGATTCCCTCCTTGCATTTGCAATTATAGAAATAAATTTGCAAAAAAGCAATATGCAAAACCAATGAAAAAGGATAGAAACAGCATAGATATTTACATATTGCGAATATACCGGGACGTTGGTACACTGTATTTGCAGCAGTTTTCGCAGCAGTTTTCGCTGCAAATACCTACAAAGGAGAAGAACAACATGCAAAAACGTTTGATTGCCCTGCTTCTGTGCCTCGGGACTCTGTGCCTGATGCTCGCCGGATGCGGCTCCAACACCGCATCTGAATCCGATCAGAGTGCTCCTGTGGAAGCATCTGAGGCCCAGGAGGTACCTGAAGCCCCCGGGGAGGATGCTATGGATGAAGCTCCTGCCGCGGAAGTGCCTGACAGCGCAGAGGAGCCTGTGGTCGAAGAGCCCACGGTAGAGCACCGGGCCAATATGCCTGGGAGCGATTCCGCAGAGCTGAATTACACCAACGAGGTTTCCCTTCCTCTGTCCGAGGAGCCTGTGGAGCTGACCATGCTGACCTCTGCGGTGAACCTTATGGGCGACCTTGCAAACATCGGCATTGAGAACTATAATGACTTCGAATACATGCAGGAGTTGGAGGCTCTCACTGGCGTCCACGTGGAGACCACTGAGGTGAACTTCTTCACCGCTTCCGAGCAGTACAATGTCATCATCGCCTCCGGCGATTTCCCGGATATGTTCAAGAATCTGGGCAGCTATTATGCTACCGGCCTGTCCGGGGCCCTGGCGGACGACATCATCATCGACCTGACCGAGGATCTGAGCGAGTCCGCTCCCAACTATGACTACCTGATCCACTCCAACGATACTCAGACCCCTTATTTCCTGACAGACGGCATGGTGCTCCAGTTCATGGGCACCTACGACAGCTTCATCAACAACCAGGGCCTGGTGGTTCGGAAGGACTGGCTGGAGGAAGTGGGCATGGAAGTCCCGGAGACCTATGACGAGCTCCATGATGTGCTGACTGCCTTCAAGGACAAGTTCGGCTGTGCCACCGCCATGTACATGACCAACAACTGCAACATCACCACTTTGACCGAGGGCTACAATGTGGCAGCCTTTGCCGCCAGCGGCAATGCCGGTGGCGCAGGCGGCGCCTCTGCGGGCCTGCCCTACTATGTGGAGGACGGCGTGGTTAAGTGCTCCCTGATCGAGGACGGCTACCGGGATTACCTGAAGATGCTGAACCAGTGGTATGACGAGGGCCTGATGGATTCCGACTTCATCTCTGTGGAGTACGATCCCTTCTCCAGCTACCTCAGCGGTCAGATCACCTCCGACCAGATGGGCGTGTGGCCCACCTCCGGCGAGGGCATCGACAACTACACCGTCCCCGTGACCTGCATGGCCTCCCCGGTGCAGAACAAGGGCGACAAGCAGCATATCACCGAGATGACCCTGGCTCCCGCGGATGACATCACCTGTGTCTCCATCAGCTCCGGCTGTGCGGAGCCTGAGCTGGCCATGGCCTGGCTGGATTACTGGTTCTCTGAGGACGGTATCCTGCTCTACAACTTCGGCCTGGAGGGCCAGGACTTTGAGCTGGACGGCGAAGGAACCCCCAAGTTTACTGATGCGATCCTGAACAACGAGTTCGGCCTGAACGCTTCCAACTATATGCGCTGCCGCTGCGCCTACGGCACCATGCCCTCTCTGATGCTTCGGTACCGCACCGGCTATCTGAACTCCGACCTGGTCAATGAGGCCTGGGAGGTCTGGACGTCCAACCTGGACGGCACCATGGCCATCTCCAGCAACGTGACCATGACCACCGAGCAGAAGGAGGAGGAGGGCCGCAAGGCTTCTGACATCCTGACCTATGCCAACCAGATGGTGGCTCAGTTTGCCATCGGTGACGCGGATCTTGAAACCCAGTGGGATTCCTTCGTGGAGGACCTGAAGTCCATGGGTATCGAGGACTGCATCGCCCTGGAGCAGGAGGCCTATGACGCCACGATTGGCTAAGAATCCAAATTTGCAGGACGGGAGACCGTCCTGCGTTTGAGAAAGAGGTATGAATATGAAATACGAGCATTTGCTCTCACCGGTGAAGATCGGCAATGTGACCCTGAAAAACCACATCCTGAACTCCAAGTGCGTCTCCTCGGATGCCATGGAGCCGGAGCTGGCGGGGCCCTTTTACGAGCACCTGGCGAGAAATGGCGCCGCCACTGTGACCATGGGCGTTGGCGCCTATCCCGACTGCGAGGGCAACTACAGCAAGATGGCGCCTTGCCATATGGACGATCTCAAGGTCCAGCAGCAATACCGGGAAATCATTGAGAAGGTCCACGCCCAGGGCTCCCTGGCCTCTGCGTCTCTGATGGCTATTGAACCCCAGAATGTGAACATCTCCGACACCCCCAACTGGAATGAGATCCCCATGACCGGGGACTACTCCATGAACCTCTATGACAAGCCCGGCATCTCCGCTGAACGTCTGGAGGGCATGATCCAGGACTTTGTCCACGCTTGCGTGGAGCTCAAGAAGCTGGGCTTTGACATGGTGACCATCTACATGTCCTACCGGGGCAGCATTCTGGCCTGCTCCCTGAGCCCCCTGCTGAATCAGCGCACCGACAAGTACGGCGGCCCCACCATGGCGGACCGTGCCACCCTGACCCTGGAGCTCTTCCGGCGGATTAAAGAGGCCTGCGGACAGGACTTCCTGATCGAGGCCCAGATCTCCGCCATGGAGGAGGCACCCGGTTACACCGTAGAGGACTGGCTGGACTACTGCCAGATGTGCGAGGGCCTGGTGGACATCTTCCAGATTCGCGGCTGGGACGGCTCCTTCACCCATGTGAACAGCCACAATCTGGTCAAGGAGAACCCCTACAACCTCCAGTTCGCCGAGGCCTTCAAAAAGCGCGGCATCAAGGCCATCGTATCCCCTGTGGGCGGCTTCCGGGATCCGGACCTGATCGAGCAGTTCATCGCCGAGGGCAAGACCGACTGCGTGTCTGTCTCCCGGGCGCTGATCTGCGACGAGCACTACATCGACAAGATCCGTGCCGGTCAGGGAGAGGATCTGACACCCTGCCTGCTGTGCAACGGCTGCCACGGCAGCTTCTGCTCTGTGAACCCCTATGCGGGCTACCACCATCTGCCCCAGCCCATCATTCCGGGCTCCGGGCAGAAAAAGAAGGTCGCCATTTTGGGCGGAGGCCCTGCCGGTCTGCGGGCGGCACTGTTTGCAGCGGAGCGGGGCCACGACGTGACTCTGTATGAGAAGTCCGATAAGCTGGGCGGACAGCTCAAGTTTGCCGACCATGTCAGCTTCAAGTGGAACCTGAAGGACTACAAGGACTGGATGATTCGGGAGATTGAAAAGTCTCCGGTCAATGTCCAGCTGAACACCGCGGCCACGCCGGAGCTACTGAAGGACGCCGGCTATGACGTAATCATCGCGGCCATGGGCTCTACCGCCCAGAGCATTCCCGTGTCCGGTGCAGACGCCCAGGGCGTCTGGCTGGCGGAGGACGTCTTCGGCAGGGAAGCAGAGCTGGGCCACAAAGTCCTGGTCATCGGCGGCGGTGACACCGGCAAGGAAGCGGCCCTATACCTGGCGAAGGCTGGTCACGATACCACCATGGTGACCCGGAAGCAGGCCAAGCTCTTTGAGGATCTGCACGCCAAGCGGGCCACGGAGCTGGACTTTGAGAACGAGCCCAACTTCCACTTTATCGAGCATGCCAAGACCGTGGCGGTGACACCCACCCAGGTGACTCTGGACGTGACCCTGGGCGTGCCCCATCAGGACGTCATGTTTGAGATGATGGACCCGGAGAATGCTGGCCCCAAGGTACCCAGTGTCATGCCCAATGCCCGTCCTGAGGGCTTCCCCCAGCAGCGGCCCCTGATGCCCATTCACAACGACGGCACCGAAAAGAACGGGCCCGGCTTTGCAAAGCCCGCCCCCAAGGTGGATATTTCCACGCTGCCCCATGAGACCCGGGTCATTGACTGTGATGCTGTGGTCATTTCCGGCGGCCGGAAATCCGTCGATGCGGAGGCATTCCGTTCTGTGGCACCGGAGTTCTATATCATCGGTGACAACATGCTCCCTGCAAATATCAAGAACTGCACCGATACCGCCTTTGTCGCGGCCATGAGCCTGTAATTAAAAAATCGGACCGCCATTGCAATGACGCAGTGGCGGCCCTTTTTGTCTATCCTCTTGGCGGAATTCCGTGGGGGTGGTCTGCTCCAGGTCCCGGAAGGCCCGGATCAGGCTGAATCGGTAGGATAAGCCAACCTGGTATCCCTTGTACTCCATGTGTCACAAAGTATAACAAACAAGCTGTAGGCTATCATGGTGATTTCTGGTACTTGCTACATCAAAATGTGGCTTCCAGATGAGAAGCTGGTTCACGGGCCTGACTTCCAGCCCGGTCCTCCTCCCGGGGAGATGCCGCCTATGGGTGGTTCCGGCGGCCCCGAAGGCGCATCTGCTGGCCGTCCTCCGCCCACGCCTCCGGTACCTCAGGTGGAGCTGTAGGACCACGGCGTGCCCGGAGAAAACTCTTTTGAGGGCGAGATGACCTTCCACTTCACCCCCAACCCTGACGGCACCCTGAGCGGTGACGCCAACGGCAGTCTCATCAACTTTGGCTACTACACTGGCGATGAGTTCTTCAAGGTGGATTTCCCCGCCTGCCCCGGCCGCTGGGAAGTCTGGGCCCGGGTGGATGCCGAAGGCTATATCGAGGGTATGATCTCTGCGGGCGGCAACAACGGCTTCCCAAACCTTGTTTACGGAAAAAGCTAGACTGACACTAACAGACCCTCCCAGCGAATTGTCGGGAGGGTTCCAATATATCTTGCATGTGCGATTGGCTAAAACATGTCACACGTTAAATACATTCTGTGTCTTGGGGGCCAAGCTGTTAGATTGATATAATGAAAATATACATCCTTTGGAAGGGAGGTGGAACCAGTGTACCAGATTACCGATGAGTGCATCGGCTGCGGCCTTTGCCAGAGCGAATGTCCCGTGGAGGCCATATCCATGGGGCCTGAGCACCGGGAGATTGACCATAGCAAGTGTATCCACTGCGGCACCTGCTTTGAGGGGTGCCCGGTGGAGGCCATTGAAGAACAATAAGGAGGTTTTTTGATGAAAAAGAATTTATTATACAACCTGCTAGTCCTCACCCTGCTGCTTGCCATCTTATCCGGCTGCGGCAACGCACCCACTGTTTCTTCGGCAGAGCCCACCCCAGCATCGACTGTGGAGGAAGTAACGGAAGCACCTGCCCCCGCCCTGACAGAGGAACACTCGGTGGAGGAGGAAGCCAGCATCGGAGAACCGATGGAGGAGGAAATCCAATACAGTGAACCTCTGACTTATCCCCTGGCCGATGGAGACGTAACCTTTACCGTTCTCCACGCGGAGCCCCAGCTGGGCCCCATGTCAGGGATGGTGGGAATGAGCAGCTACGGGGACTTTGAGACAATCGCCCAGGGCACCGAATACATCGGCGTCACGCCGGAATGGCGTTCCTTGAGCCAGATGAACGGCGACACCCAGTTCAACCTGATTATTGCCTCTGGGGATTATCCGGATGTGATCTGTGGTGTGGACAAGTATTATGTCGGTGGTTTTATGAAGGCTTATGAGGACGATGTTATCATCACACTGGACGACTACATCGTTGAGGATATGCCCGAATACTGGAATCTGGTTCAGGAGGATGAGACCCTTTGCCGTGCTGTCACTGCCGACAACGGCTCCTATATGGCCTGGTACTCCATCTATGACAAGACTGTTGTCAACGAGGGCTACTTCATCCGTAAGGATTGGTGCGACAAGCTGAATATGGATATTCCCACCTCCATTGACGAGCTCAACGAGTTTGCCTACACAGCCAAGAATCAGTTTGGCCTGGAGAGCGTCCTTCTGATGGGAGAGGGCCTGGATACTCTGGCCTCTGCCTGGGGTGTCGCTGCTACTACCGCTTCCGGCTCCGGCTTTGCCTATCACCGGGAGGGAGACCAACTGGTGGCGGATATCACCTCCCAGGTCTACGAGGACTACATCCGTCAACTCCACCAGTGGTATGAGGACGGCATTGTTCCTCGGAACTTCACCGAACTGGATACCAGCAATATGTCCGGCACCATGGAAAAGGAGCTGGCTGCCGACCGCACCGCCATCGCCAGCACCATGGTCAACTCCATGGATAATCTGACCAACCCGGATCCGGACTTTGAGCTGGCCCCTATGGTCTGCACTATTGACGGCGGAAATATCCATTCCGGCCAGGGAGAGCGGCAGTTTGATTCCTGCTCCATCTCCACAGGCTGTGATGAGGAACTGATTCCCTATATCATGGGCTGGATGAACTACTGGTACACCGAGGAAGGCGCTATGGCTGGCAGCTATGGTATCCAGGGTGTGGACTATGACTATGACCAGGACGGAAATATCTACTATCTGGAGGGTATCACAGAGAACGAGTACGGATTCCCGCCCATGCTTTACAGCCGGGCCCGCTGCTTCTCCGGGGCGTCCTTCGGCCTTATGTATCAGGATCGTACCGTACCCTTCTTCACCGATGCCCAGACAGAGGCCATTAACGTGTGGACCTCTCGCACCGACGATCTGTGTGCCATCCCGAA
The DNA here is from genome assembly GCA_905202605.1 of uncultured Eubacteriales bacterium. Classification (GTDB taxonomy): domain Bacteria; phylum Bacillota; class Clostridia; order Oscillospirales; family Oscillospiraceae; genus HGM13006. The sequence goes on along the minus strand of CAJKSU010000006.1, from coordinate 16,520 downwards.
TTCTCTGGGCCTCAACAGCGAGGAGAGCGATGTGGTGGCCCTCTACGCCACGGACCTGGCCACCTATATCTCCGAGGAGGTGCCCAAGTTCGTCACTGGCGACCGGAGCTTCGACACCTGGGATGAATTTGTGGCCGAGTGCGCCGGGATGCACGTGGATGAGCTGCTGGCTGCCTATCAGGGTGCCTATGACCGATATCTGACCAAGTGAAAAGGAGTATGGAAATAATGAAACACAGACGAATCGCATTAATCTTGGCGGCGATCCTGCTGTTGGCCCTTCTGGGTGGTTGCGGCAATGAACCCACCGCTTCCTCAGCAGAGCCCGTCCCAGCATCAACTGCGGAGGAATTAGCCGAAGCACCTGCCTCCAAACCGGAGGAGGAGATTACCTTCCAGGAAGAAGTCAGCGCCGAAGAACCGGTGGAGCCGGAGGAATTGGTAGTTCAACACCAGTACAATTTCCCGAACAGTGACAAGGCTCTGCTGGACTACTCCAACGAGTACAGCCTTCCCCTCTGCGAGGAGACTGAGACGATCACCTGGATGCGGAACGCCATCAACCTGATGGGCCCCTTGGGGAATCTGGGTATCAACAGCTTCCAGGATATGGAGTACATTCAGTACCTCCAGGAGATCACCAACGTGAACATCGAGTTCACGGAGTTGGACTTCTTCACCTCCCAGGAAAAGATGAACATTGCCATCGCCTCTGGGGACTACGCGGCCATCATCTCTGACCTCCAGTACACCGGCGGTGCCACCGGTGCCCTGTCCGACAGCATCATTGTGGACCTGACGGAGCTGCTGCCCGATTATGCCCCCAACTACAACTACCTGATCAACTCCAACCCGGACTATGCCTCCATCTTCCGCAATGACGGCATGGTGCTGTGCTTCCAGTCCCCCTATGAGAATTTCATCAACAACCAGGGCCTTGTCATCCGCAAGGACTGGCTGGAGGAGCAGAATCTGGACATCCCCACCACTTACGACGAGATGTACGAGGTTCTGACGGTGTTCAAGGACGCCTACGGCGCCTCCACCCCCATCTACATGAACAGCGACTGCACCATCAACGGTCTGTGCACAGGCTTTGACGTGGCCTCTGTGGGTGCCGGCGGCCAGGCCACCAGCCTGCCCTACTACGTCCAGGACGGCACGATTCACTGCTCCTTGATCGAGGATGGCTACAAGGCCTACCTCCAGGAGATGAACAAGTGGTACAATGAGGGCCTGTTTGACAAGGACTTCATCTCCATCCAGTTTGACCCCTTCTCCAGCTATCTGGATGGTCAGATCACCACGGACCAGATGGGTGTCTGGTGCACCTCCGGCGAGGGCATCGACAACTATACTGTGCCCATCGCCTGCGTACCCTATCTGACTGCCAATGAGGATGGAATGGACCATGTAACCTCCACCTCTCTGGTCACCGATTCCTCCAACACCTATATCACCAGCTGCTGCGACAACGTAGAGCTGGCCATGCGCCTGGTGGACTACCTCCACTCCGAGGACGGCATCCTGTTCTACAACTACGGCTTTGAGGACGTGGACTACACCATCGACGAAAACGGCACGCCCCAGTTCACCGAGGCAGTCACGGATAACGAGTTTGGCCTGTCCCCCGCCAACTATATGCGGGTCCGCTGCGGCTATGGCGTGTTCTCCTCCCTGATGCTCCGGTACCGCAGCGCCGCCTACAACTCCGACATCAACAACGAGGCCTGGGATGTGTGGTCTTCCAACCTGGACGGCTCCATGACCATCCCCTCCAACGTGTCCATGACCCCCGAGGAGACTGAGACCTCCGCCTACTACGTCACCGACATCATGACCTATGCCTGTCAGATGATTCCCCAGTTCATCAACGGCACCGTGGGCTTTGACCAGTGGGACAGCTATGTGGAGAACCTCAAGGGCATGAATATTGAAGCCTGCATCGCGGCGGAGCAGTCCGCTTATGACCGCTGCATGGAATAAGCGAAAGGAAGTACCATATGCAAACATTCTATCTGGGGATTTTCCCCACACCGGGCGGCGACAAACACCACTTGTTCTCCCTCCGGGAGGAGGGCGGCACGCTCTCCGGCACCATCACCAACTCCATGGGTTCTACGGAGTTGGAAAACTGCGTGAAGTCCCAGACAGGCTTCTCCGCAGACATGCCTGCCGGTCCCGGTAAGCACCACTTTGAGGCCACCTACACGAAAACCGGTATCCATGTGGTGGGCACCGTCATCATGGAGGGAAACCCTGTGGGCACCTATGAGGCCGACATGGCTCTGACCACAGACGGTTCCCTGCCCGATGACCCGGATGGCCCCTCCGGTCCTCCGGATGGCCCTGGCGGTCCGCCGCCCCAGCAGCCGGATCCGGTCAACGACCCTCTCTACAAGACGCTCTACCCAGGTGTGTACACTCCCGAGGAGGAGCAGCTCCTTCGGCAGATTCGGGAGGATTTGTACTACCACCGGGTGGATGGGACCTCCGGTGTTAAGCCCAACAGCGGCACTGGCCCGGCCCAGGTGGACTTCACCATGACCGAGGATATGCTTCGTGGCTTCGCCTACGCCAATAACCAGTACAATCCCCTGTTCACGGACCCGGAGTATGCCAAGGGCACCAAATGGGGCCAGATTATCGCCGCCCCCTGTATGCAGCCCACGGACGTGCAGTTCCCTAGCCTGCCGGACAACACAGGTATCTACGACGGCATTCAGCGCTTCGTCCCCGGCAAGGGCCTGGATCACGAGGTGTACTTCCTACGCCCCTTGGTAGCGGGGAAGCACTACCACTCTGTCAACTACTACGACACGGTGGAAGACCTGACAGACCCTAAGGGTTCCGCAGTTCGGGCCTTCCGAATCGCCGGTTACGGGGCCCTGGTGGACGATCTGGGCCAGGAGTATGTGAAGATCCGCCACTCCACCGTGGAGATCTACGGCATGCTCAAGGACAAATCCAAAGCGGCGGACTATCCCTCTGACCTGGGCCGCACTATTCAGGCCCGAGCTTTCGAGCCGGTGCGCCAGTACACTGACGCCGACTACGAAAAGATGATGGATCTGTGGCGTAAGGAGTACGTCCGGGGCAAGGACACCCTCTACTGGGAGGACGTCAACATTGGCGACGAGCCCACGCCCACTTGCGAGGGGCCCCGTTATCCCGGCTCCATGCCCATGGACCGGTTTGCGCCCCGGGTGAAATTCACCCCCACTAAGGAAGAGATGGAGGCTATGGCCCGACGGGAAGAACGCAGCTTTGCTTCAGTGGAGTATATGTTCTATCCGGAGCGCTACAAGGAGCCTCCTGCCGACGCCATGCAGATGGGCGGTCCCGGCGGCCCCGGAAAGCCCGAAGGGCAGGGCGGCCCTGGTGGTCCTGGCGGTCCTGGTGGTCCTGGCGGCCCTGGTGGCCCCGGCGGTCCCGGTGGCCCCGGCGGTCCCGGCAGTTACGGAGAAGGTCCCGCCTTTATCCCCAAGGCCCGGGACTACCTGCTGAAGGGCGAGTACGACAAACTGAAGCGAGACAACCACGGTATCTGGATGCTGAAGGAGGACGAGGGCCTGCCTGCCTCCGCTGACGAGGCACCCAAATATAAGCGCTCCTCCTGGAGCAACACCACCGGCCGCACGGAGATTGCGCGGTTCCTGAGCAACTACGCCGGCGACGATGGCTTTGTGTCTGCGGTGTGCTGGCGGCTTGCTTTCTGGCCCTACCTGGGGGTCAACCCCTACCCGGCAGAATACGACCGGCCCAGCTACCTCCAGAAGGTCCCCTACATGAAGGACCGGTACATGGAAGTACACGGCTGCGACGGTATGGCCTCCATTACCCGGGGCTATGTCACCGACAAGTACACCCGTTTTGGCAAGCACTATATCGACCTTGCCTGCTGGTGTGAGGACATCGATGGCCGCATTTGGTGCGAGGGCTACGGCACGATAGAGCTGCCCTCCCGTTCAGAGGCATAAATAAATATCCCCGGAGGCACTTGCCTTCGGGGATATTGTGCTTGCATAGCCGCTGCCATCGGTGAATCGATGCAGTTCAAAAACCGGCACAGAGGTCAATTCTTTGCCCTTGTAGCGGTTTTGAACAGTTGTTAAAATGAATACGATACGGAGCATAGCCCCGAACAATACCGACAGAAAGGGTGTAGCATATGGCCAGCAAGTATAAGGCGCTGATCATCTATTCCTCCATCACAGGAAATACCGAGCAGGTCGCAATGACCTTTGCAGACACATTCCGGGAGTATAACATTGAGCCGACACTGATGAAACTTGAAGGGAATTACCTTGGTGAGCAGATGGACCCGCCTAGCACCGGGGATTACGATTTCCTGTGCCTGGGCACCCCGGTCATTGCCGGGATTCCCTACCACGATTTCTACATCAACTTCGGTGCCCAGGACGACTACGGCCGCCGCAGCATCGGCGGCGCCCAGGGCCCCGGTCAGGGGATGCCTCACATGGGCGCTGATGGTGGTCCCGGCGGTCCTGGCGGTCCCGGTGGTCCTGGTGGTCCTGGTGGGTCCGGAGGGCCCGGCGGTCCTGGTGGCCCCGGCGGTCCCGGTGGCCCTGGCGGTCCCGGCGGTCCCGGTGGCCCTGGTGGCCCTGGTGGCCCTGGTCCCGATGGTCCTCCTGCAGGCGGCATGGGAATGCCCGGCGGAGAGAATCAACACCGGATCGCTTTTGCAACCTATGGCGGCTACGGCCAGGGTCCCACGGAGGCGATTGGTTCCCTGGAACTCATCAAGGAGCTGTTCCAGGGCCAGGGCTTTGTGGGCTTCTTCGCCTGCCCCGGCAAGATTCTGTACGAGCAGTCCTCTGAGAAAATCTCCCAGGCTCTGAAAATCAACAAATTCCGGGCCCAGGAGCTGATCGTCCGCTACAAGGAAGGCAAGATGGAATATTTTACGGACTACACGCCGGAGCAGATTCAGATGTTCGCTGACGCGGCCAAGGAGACAGCCGAAGACAGCTTCGACGGAGCAACAATGGTGCCGAATGATCCTTTGGGAATCGGCAAGGACGGCTCGAAATTCTGGAGCTATGACCTCCAGAACCGGCCCAACGATCGTGACCTGTTTATGGCCAAGGCGTTTTTGCAGGACATCATAGAGGACTACTACCTCAGCGATTCCGGTGAGCCGCGGAAGCCCAGTTCCGTTTACTGGTCCATCAACTAAGGGAGGTGACCACCATGAAAAGTTTGATTATCTATACATCCATCACCAAGAACACCGAGCAGGTGGCCTACACCTTCGGTTCTGTCTTTGAAGCCTTTGGTATCGAGACCACCTACGCCAAGGTGCTGCCCAAGTACAAGGGCGGCGAGATTTCCGAGTATTACCCCGAGGACTATGACTTCCTGTGCATCGGCTGCCCAATCATCGCGGCTCTGCCCTATGTAAACTTCAACTCCTGCGTGGGTGATCAGGAGGACTACAAGACCCGGAATGTGGTCTTCAAGCGCCGCCGTCCCATCTCGGACCCGGACAAAAAACGCTACGGCATCGCTTTCACCACCTACGGCGGCACTGGCAATGGCCCCCGGGAGTGCATTGCCACCCTGGAGATCGAGAAGAACTACCTGCGGTCCTACGGCTTCACGCCCGTGGGCGAATACGCCTGCTGCGGCAAGGAACTGCGCCACAACAGCGTGGACAACCTGGGCGGTCAGCTGAAGATGAATATTCCTGACGCGCAGGCCATGATGTCCCGCTACAAAGAAAATCCCGATGACGAGGAGTTCAAGAAGATGGACCCCAAGCTGGTGGCCATCATCAAGAAGCTGTCCTCCGTATCCGACGACGAGAGCTTCGGTGCCACCCTATTCCAGGAGAACGACCCCCTGGGCATCGGCAAGCCTGGCCAGCGGTTCTGGCATTACGATATGCAGATCCGCCCCCACGCCCGGGACCTGAAAAAGGCTGAATACTTCCTGACGGGAATTCTGGAAGACTATCTGCTGACCGCTGACGGAGAAACGAGAGTACCTGGTCCCATCTACCGCAACATTTGCTGAAAGAATTGTAATCGACTAATTGAATCAAATATAGCAGCAGGGCCGTTCCGACTTGGAGCGGCCCTGTTTTGACAGTGGGGCGACATTCAGAAAGAAGCGGTATTGGCATGATTCGTTCGGTATATACCCGGGGTGGTACCTTCCAATTTTTTAAATGTCCGAATCAGTACCCATCGGTTTGAAAATCCAACCTGAATTGCAATTTCGTCCAGGTTTGATGTGGCAGAGCACAGAAGTTTTTTTGCGGCATCAATGCGAATCCGATGGATATATTCGACAACACCGATGCCCATGTCCGCTTTGAAAATTCGCGACAAATAGGAGGAACTGATTTTAAAATGTTCAGAAATTGCTTTTGCGCCCAAGCTCTGTTCCGCGTAATGCTGCTGAATGTACTGTTCTATACTGGGCATTTTTTGATTTCGCGAATTGGGAGGCGTGTAGAATCGGTCTTCCAACGTGGCCAAAATGTCATAGGCATGATCACGCAGCTCTTGATAGGTTCGTGACTGGGTCAGGGCAGGCAGCATATTTGCAAGTTCCGGGTCGTGGGAGATATCGGCACCAGTTTCCGCCGCAATGGAGTGCAGGACTTGCTCCATTCGGGAAAAAACAGAAGTGAGCGTGTGCTCCAAGGAACTCTGCGTCACGTCCGTGGCGTGGATGAGCTGCTCCAGTGTGGTAGCTGCGTCAAAAAAGGCATGCTGCTGAATTTGACGCCAAAATTCGGATTCCAGCGAAATAGTCTGCTGGACTGCACTGGGAGCGGCTTTGGGAAGATCGTATTCGGAACAGATGGCATCTGTCTCCGGTGTTCGGCGCTCTGACACATTGTTTGCGCAGCGATAGAGAAGACGGGGACCTTCATCCATTTGAGAGATGCGACTGATGGATATAGATGCAACTAATGTGTTGGCGTGATCAGAAAGGATACTTTGTAAGTGGCTTTTTATTTGGGCGCATAAGGCGATGCAAGATTTCGTACTCTGGTCAAAATGCTCCGGTACGTTGAGGTTTAACAGACAGCCAATGCAGCCTTTAATTGGAAAGAAAAAGGGAATTCCCAACGTTTTCAATGCGGGCGAGAAGGCACAGGATACTACGTCCACCGGGTCTTTCTCATGAGCTGAATATCCGACTTCTGGTGGTGTGTCAGGACGTTTTCCGTGGAAAAGCAGCAACACATACCAATCAGAGCAGGGAGTACCGAAAAATGCTGCGGTATCTTTTGCGACATTGCGGCTCATGGCCTCGTCGGATATAGCCTTTTCGAGATTGCATTTTAATAATTCATGCCTGAGTGCCTGGTTCTCCTGCTCCAGCTTGATGATTTGATTTTGCAGAGTTGTTTCCGTTTGCGGCAAGTTTATCACGCCCCATTTTAGCAGATATTTATATTATAAACGAGGATATGGGAATTGAACTTCCAAAAAAGAGCAGACATTTTTGTGCAAAAGAGCAAAGACCGACAGCATTCGTGATTCTAGGTTCAATTATCAGCACGCAGTTCAATTTTCAGACCTTGCTGGAGAGAAACGCGCACCCTACAATATAATTGCCAAGAACTAGAAAGGAATGGTCCTATATGAGCAAATACAAAACCGTTTATCCTGGCGTTTATACACCGGAGGAGCAAGCTGTGTTGGATGCCTATCAGGCGGAAAAGGACGCCCTCAACAGCCGGGGCGACATCAACATCGACGACCTGATCCATGGCCGCATTCCCAAAGGCACCCCCGGTGTGGGCCGCGTGGACATGATTGACCAGCGGAAACTCCAGAGCAACTACCTGATGCCGGATCCCACCAATCCCCTTTATTTTGACAAGGAATATGTCAAGAACAGCCCCTATGGCGACGTGATTGCCTTCCCGTTGATGGTGGCCCACGACGGCGCCTTCTTTGATGCCATGCCCTATCAGCTGCGGGACACCCTGACCATCTCCGGCTTAACCCATGACTTCGACATTCTGCTGCCCGTCTACGAGGGCGACAGCTTGTACTATGTGACCGATGAGCAGACCTTCACGGACATCACCCCCAAGGAGGGCAGCGAGTTCCGCACCTTTGACATCACCGGCAAGGGCCGGGTCTACAACCAGAAGGGTCAGCTGGTCTGCCGGGGCCGGAGCCGGGTCAAGGAAAGCCTGCGGCTTCTCGCTGAAGGCAGCACCACTCCGAAGATGGTAGGCCAGGACTGCCCGGACTGGTGGAGCATGGCACCGGTCACCTACACCACTGACGAGCAGTGGGCTGTTATCAAGGACTACTGGGCCAAAGAGAAGCGCCGGGGCAGCGAACCGCTCTACTGGGAGGACGTGAATGTGGGCGATATGCCTCAGCCCACAGTGGACGGTCCCTTTAAGATGGTCGAGCTGGGCGGACCTCCCCCGATGCCCCCCGAGGGCGAAGGCGGCCCCGAAGGCCCTGGCCCTGAGGGCCCCGGCGGTCCCGACGGCGAAATGCCGGATATGCCCGCGCCCATGCCGGGCATGAAAAAAGGCTCCGGCGACACCCGGATCATCCGGCTCCAAATGGATGACCCGGAGACCTTCGCCAAAATGGTGCGGGATCCGGTGGACGGCAACTGGTATCTTCCCGAGGATCTGCCGGACCACAACGAAAAGCGCAGCATCATTATGAACTTCCACGCCCGGGACATGGCCTACCGGATGATCTCCAACTGGATGAGCGACCATGGCTGGGTCAGCAACATAAAATGGCGCATTATGCGGAAAACGCCCGGCTATGACACCCCGGACTATCCGGACAATCCCCCCTCCTTTGTGGCCGATGTACCCATCTCCGTAGATCCCAACCTGGAGAACTGGTATGACAACCAGCAGCATGGCCTGGCCCGGGACTTCCTGATTACCCGTGGCTATGTAACAAAGAAATTTGAGCAGGACGGCGAGCACTATGTAGAGCTTCAGTGGTGGATCTCCCGGCTATTTGGGAAGGTCTACGAGGAAGGTGTCGCCACCATCCGCCTGCCCAGCAGAACCTGATTCTCTGAGAAATGGAGGCTATTATGAAGAAATTCGCATCCTTCGCACTGTTCCTTGCACTTTTGACAACCATTCTCACAGGCTGCGGCGGTACCAGCTCCTCCATTTCATCCGATCCCGCAGTGCCCGCTCCCGCAGGGGAGGACGTGGCCGCGGCCCCGGCAGATGATGTCCCTGAACCATCTGCCGGGGAACAGCCGGAGCCCGCTGGAGAGCCAGCGGAGGCTTCCGTTGTGGAGGAAGAACTCCCAGAGGAAGCCCTGCCCTATCCCGCAGAGCTCCAGTTGCCCCTGACGGAAACCCCAAAGAGCCTGTCCTTCTGGTACAGCGGCTTCCCAAACTTCGATTTTGATGTGGTGTTCGGGCAGAATCCTGCCATTGCCAAGGCCGAGGAGTTGACTGGCGTACATGCGGACATGAACATCGTGTCCATGGATAGCTACTCAGAAAAGTTCAACCTGATGATCGCCACCGGGGAGTATCCCGATCTCATCAGCACCGGCGACTATGTGGGCGGTTATGCCCAGGCGGTCAACGATGAGGTGATCATCGACATCACGGATTATGTGGAGACCTGTGCCCTAAACTATATGGCGCTGATCAGCCAGGATGAAATCACGAAGAAGTCCGCATACAGCGACGACAGCCGGATCTATGGCTTTGCCAGCATCCAGAAGGAGGCGGCGCTGCCCGGAAACGGCCCCATCGTCCGGCAGGACTGGCTGGACGCTCTGGGCCTGGAGCCGCCGGAGACCTACGCGGAATACGAGGCTATGCTGGCAGTCTTCCAGAGTGAGCTGGGCGCCACGGAGCCCTTCCTGATGAACTCCACCGGTATTGACTCCGTCCTGCTGGCGGGCTTTGACACCATGGTGGGCTTCTATGTGGTGGACGGCGCGGTACAGACCGGATATACGGCCAAGGAGATGCGGGACTATGTGACCATGATCCATGATTGGTACGAAAACGGATATATCGGCCAGTCCTTCACGGCAAATCCCGTTGGCCAGCCCGATGAGGCGGATATTCTCTCGGACACAGCGGGCTGCTGGACCAGCGGCTATCAATTCTCAGATTACGAGGAAAAGGCGTTCAACCCCAATTACGCGCTCACCGGAACACTTTACCCGGTCAAGGAGCACGGTGGCATCGTACACACCAGCTATCAGCCTGTGATCATCGACTGTGCCACCTTCTTCTCGGTGACCTCCTGCTGTGAGGATCCGGAGCTGGCGGTCAAGTGGATGGACTTCTGGTATAGCGAGCCGGGCTTCTATCTGGCCAATTATGGCGTAGAGGGCCTGTCCTATGATCTCATAGACGGCGAGCCCGTCATGACAGAGCTGATGACAGATAATCCCGATGGGCTGGACGTGCGGGCAACGATCATGTACTACACGGCCCAACTGAACATCCCCTACTACAAGGACACCAGCAACCTGAATTCCGCCTACGAGGACTACGAGCTGGCGGCCCGGGAGCTATGGCGCTCCAACCAGGACGGCGCCTATGTGATCCCCACTGCGGTGGCCTTCAACAGCGCCGAGGCGGACGCCTACGGTCTCCACATCACGGATATTGAGACCTACGCAGACGAGAATCTCTTGAAGTTCATCGTCGGCGACCGGCCACTGGAGGAATGGGACGATTACGTGGCGGTGTTCCAATCCCTTGGAATTGATGCTTGTACAGAAGCCTACCAAAACGCCTATGACAGGTTTATGTCGAGATAGCACGGAGAAAGTGAGACTTTTATGAAGATAAGACACAGAAACCGATATCTTTCCTGGCTTCTGCTGGTATCTATGTTCTGCGCGATGCTGCTGAGTCCGGTGCAGGCCCAGGACAGCGAAATGTTGACCTACATAGATGGAAAGGGGGTGCAGTGGAATTATCTGCGTGGAGAAGATACGGCACTGGAGACCATCATTGACAGCCAGCAAGCGATTCAAAACGCAGCGGTACTGATGATCTCTGGACAGGTGCAGGGCCAGCAGGTGGATTCTGTCAGAAGCAACGGATTTGACAATGTGGTAGTCGGACATAAAGACAGCCAGTATATTCTTGTTGCTTCCGGTATTACGAGCATTAGCGCAAAGGCATTCTACGATTTTAACTATGTAAAGGGTGTAAGCCTTCCGGCTACGCTGACGGAGATCGACGAAAACGCCTTTGATGTACTGGGTAGAGAGATTAACAACGCTACGGTGATTTACGGTGCTGGAGGTTCCGCTGCCGAGAAATGGGCTGGCGACAACAGCACAGCGGCGTATACGTTTGTTCCTTATGACACCGAAAACTTCACTGTATCGGCGGAGGCAGATGGAACCATCTATCCATCTGGAAACTTCTATCTGCCCGAAACCTTGAAAACGGAACAGTTGTCCACGTATTTTTCCGTCGAAGCTGACCGCGGCAGCGTCATTCACGAACTGATGGTAGATGGACAGACAGTAGCCGAGGCGGAAGGCAAGACCTCCTATCTGCTGGAGTATACCTTTGGGGATCAGTCTGCTGAAATATCGGTTTCGTTCTTGAAAACCGGCACATCTGAGGAAACTGCGTCTGACCAAGAGGAGACGGATAGCGTTGTGCTTCCGCCGGTTTCGATTGCTGAGGGAGAGCAGATCAGTGTTGACGTTACCATGGGCATCCAGGACAACCGTGTGCCCGCAGAAGCTGTGACAGAGGATATGGACCTCAGCGATATTTACGATGAGGTGCCGGAAGATGTGTCTGGATATGACCGTGTGGTAAACAGCTGAGTTCAGGTATCAATATGGCAATATATGAAAATAATATGTCGATGTCCTAGCCACTCACGGGATCGGCGGTACCGTTCGGCCCGGGGCCATCATTATGGCAGACAGACCAACTTTTAAGACCAACGAGGTGAAATCCGTAGCTGGGACTAAAGAGCGGTGTTCCAGAGAAGGCGTACTCTGCTACGCTATCAAGGTTCGGAAATGATGGATACTGCATAATTCTGTTCCGTCAATTGAGCTATATTTGCATTATCAGTCAAAGCATGACCATCTCCTTGCATGGTGGTCATGTTTTGACTTTATTTTTATATGTAGCGTCAGCTCGTCCAGATTCAACCACTTTTGCATATGAGAAATATTACCATCCCTTGGGCGCAGAACGTATATTGTGTGTACTATTCAAAAAACGTTATGACAGCAATGCCATAGCGTTTTTTGTCTTATCCAGGGAAGTAACAACATTATGGGAAGTATAGGGTGGCAGCCCTACATAGCAAAATATCCATAACTCCGTTCTCGAAAAACCTTCAAAAAATGAGAACGGAGATAAAATCAATGAATTATTACAATGTATCGGAAGTTGCCGCTCGTATCCGCGGCCTGAGAAACTCACACGGCTTTACACAGGAAAAAGCCGCGCAATTGCTGGACATAGACCGTAGTTTCATGAGCCGTATTGAAAACGGCTCAAAAGGTTGTTCCGTTGATTTGTTGATTCGCCTGTCCGAACTGTATCATGTCTCACTGGATTATTTGATTCTCGGAAGGGCAGCAGATCAAGTATCGCTCAAGGAGAACTTAGAAAAAGTGATTCAGCAGCTTACCGACCTGTGTGGCTCCATCTGACGTGTCCAATGGTCACGGAAATGTGTCCATTGGTACATGGGAATCGAATCCTTTGCATTTTATAATGATGCCGTAGCTGAAATCCAAGCTATGTGCATCTTGAAAACTCCATACCGGCAATACGGATCACCCCCGGACAGAATAGCCCAGGCGAAGCGAATGCTGGCCGCCATCGCAGTTTGGTAAACTGCGTGCCATGACGCTGTTCGGGAAAATAATGAGACACCTGCTGGCCCACGCATAAGATGGGCGGTGCTGACCCTGGGTTGAAAGCAGTGGAGACCCTTGTGAACGCCCGTGAAGGTCACCAGCCTTGTCCGTATTGTGCCCCTGTCCTCATTGGGGGCTGAGACAAATGCAATGAGATCCATAGAAACAAGCAGGGATGGTCTGGCGTAATTTGACGGACCATCCCTGTTCCATGACAAATGAGGAAATTACTATGACAACAAAGGAAATCAGGGCGGAAGCCCACAAAGAAATCACATATATTTTTGAAGAATTGCTGCCGGAGCATGGCCTGCCCCATCGCCCGGAGCAAGTTAAGCTCAGCCATTTGATGCTGGATGCCATGATAGAGGGGAAAATCGCCCTCTGTGATGCCGGTACTGGCATTGGAAAGACTTTTTCCTACTTGGTAGCCGGTACTGTGTACAACCATTATCGAACAAGAAACAAAATGCCTCGGCAGTCTTTGATTATTTCTACCTCCAGTATTGCCTTGCAAACTGCGGTGAAATATGAGTATCTGCCGTTCCTGTCCGCCGTCCTGTTGGATGACGGCATCATCAAGAAACCGATCCTTGCGGTGATCCGCAAGGGAAAATCCCACTATGTTTGCGACGAGCGCCTAGAACAGCGGTTTCAGCAGCTCGAACAGTCCAAACGGAACCCCAATGCTATGGAGGCATTGAAATCCCTGCGAGCAAACCTGGACCTGGATGAAGCTGAGCATCTCACTAATTTTGACCGGAGACAGGTCTGTGTGCCGGAGGTGTGCGACTGCAAGCGGGAATACTGCCGGTACAAGGATTACATGAAACAGTGCAGCTCCAAGCGATATCTGTTCCAGATCTGCAATCACAACCTCTTCCTGGCGGACGCCATGCACAGGGGAGAGCGCCGCCGGCCAATCTTCCCAGAGTACAGTGCTCTGGTCATGGACGAGAGCCATAAGCTGCCGGAGGTTGCCCGGGAGATGTTCGGCGTGACCCTTAGCGCGGAAGATATTCAGTCCACGATCTATGCCCTCAAAATGGAGCGGTATCTGCTGGCTGCGGAGTATCTTGCTGATGCAGCGGAGCCGCTGCTGGCACTGCTGACCCAGCCGCCTGAGGAGCGGCCCTTTTCGGGGTATGCACATCTGCTGCTGATCCCATACCAGGTGCTGAAGACCATCCAGAAGCAGCTCTGTAAAAACCTGAGCCACCTGTTCCGCAGAAACCTGGACAAGCTGATCTCCACGATTTCCACGCTCCTTCGTTACGACCAGGAGGACAATCTGGTGTGCTACGGAACCGAGAGCGACAGCGGAGGAACCCTGTTGTGTGCCACGGTTTTTGACTTGGCAGGGCCGATGAAAAAGATCATCTGGCGGCAGCCCCAGGGCATGGTCCTGACCTCCGGGACACTGGCGGTCAAGGAGAATTTTAGCCGCTTCCGGGAGGAAGTCGGCATACAGCACAATGGCAGGGTGACGGAATCTGTGTCTCTGTCGCCCTTTGATTATGCACATCACTGTCTGCTCTACTTTCCGGACTATCCGCCCCGGCAGTTTGGCGCCAATCAGGAACTGTACTATGATGCGCTGGCAGATGAGATCGCGCGGCTGGTGGACGCTTCCACTGGGCATGCTCTGGTGCTGTTCACCTCCTATTCCGCCATGTCCGCTGTCAAAGAACGGCTGGCAGAGATGCAGCTTTTGTATCCGCTCTTTACACTGGACAGGAACAAAGCACATGCTCTGGAAGCGTTTCGGGCGCACCCTGGGGCAATTCTTCTGGCAACAGGAGCTGCCTGGGAGGGCATGGACTTTCCGGGAGACGGTGTGTCTCTGTTGGTGATCCCCAGACTGCCCTTTGCGTTTCCCAATGAGCTGCGGGAAAAGCAACTCGCGCACTACGAGTCTGTTCATGACTTTATTCAGTCGGTCATCGTCCCCGAGATGCAAATCAAACTGCGCCAGGGCTTTGGACGGGCAATCCGTACAGAGACCGACACCTGTGTGGTGGCAATTTTAGATGACCGTGCCGGGGACGGGGAGCGGTATCACGATGCGGTGCTGGACGCGCTGCCCGTCATGCCACGGACTTCCCTGTTGGAGGACGTGGAGCAGTTTATGCTGGACCACAAGCCAGACCGGTATTTCAAGGAGTTGAAGCAGGCAGAATGGGACAAAATGTAAATATTGACTACTGTGGGATTGTCAATCTACTTTGTTTTTTGGTTCATAACGGAACTTGCACACAGCGGGAAGCCCGAAAAATTGCATCCCGTATTGCTGCGAAAATTGGTGCAGATATCATTTTATCCCCATGAGTTTTCAGTGCTTTTGCCGTATGGCTATTCCGAAAGTTTTGTGGTAATGTGTGTCACTGATCAGGAGGTGGAACTGACATGAAAAAACGCACGCAGACAGATGGCAACCTGGCACTACAGGATAAGCAATACCGGGTCATCACGATTGAACCCACCAAAGCGCATCAGGATACCAAGCTGCGGGTCGCAGCCTATGCCCGTGTTAGTTCCGCCTCCGACGATCAGCTCAACTCCTTTGCCGCTCAGAACCGCTACTATACCACCTTGATCTCCAGCAAGGAGAATTGGAGCATGGTGGACATTTACGCGGATGAGGGCATCACAGGAACCTCTGCAGAAAAGAGAGGCGACTTTCAGCGGCTCTTGGCTGACTGCCGACGGGGGCTCGTTGACCGAATCCTGGTCAAATCCATCTCGCGGTTTGCCCGAAACACGAAAGAGTGTTTGGAGACGCTTCGGGAACTGAAGCTGCTGGGTGTCAGTGTCTACTTCGAGAAGGAAAACATTGATACGGCTAATATGTCCGGCGAAATGATGACAACCTTGTTTGCGTCCTTTGCGCAGGCGGAGAGTGAAAGCATCTCGGGAAATATGCGCTGGAGCTACCAGAAGCGGATGCAGGATGGAACCTTCAACACATACAATGCTCCGCTGGGATTTGACCTGGTGGAGGGAAAACTTGAAATCCATCAGGATGAGGCGGATGTCATACGAGGTATTTATGTCGCGTATTTGAATGGAAAGAATTCCAGAGAAATTGCGGCTTCGTTAAATGAGCAGAGTGTTTTGCAGAGAGAATGGCGCCGGGAAATCGTTGATTATATCTTGAAAAATGAGAGATATGCTGGGAATGCCCTCCTGCAGAAGCGATATACCACGGACACCTTTCCGACTGCAAAGAAAAGGAACCGAGGAGAGCGGCAGATGTATTTTGTGGAAGGAAGCAATATCCCGATTATCCCGCAAGAGATGTTTGATCAAGCGCAGGTGCTTAGAAAGAAGCGACTGCCGCAGCAGGCGGTGAAAGCACAAGCTGAAAAGCCTTTGTCCGGAAAAGTATCCTGTGGATGCTGTGGTGCGATTTATAGATACAAGTCTGTGAATCAAACGAACTATTGGGTTTGCACGAAGCATGATGAAAGCAAAAACTTGTGTTCTGTAAAACCGGTTGCAGAAAAAGAGATTTACGCCGCATTTCTCCGCCTCTACTATAAGTTGAAGCACCAGGGGTCTGCCATCCTCGAAGAAATGATCACTCACATCCAGACCATCCGCAGCCGCCGTATGCTGTGTGGAAGCGGCAGCGGCGGCAGCAGCAGCTTCGG
>CAJKSU010000005.1 GCA_905202605.1 uncultured Eubacteriales bacterium | reverse complement strand
GCAGAAGAACGAGGACGGCACCGCTCTGACGGACATTTACCAGCCCAACGGCGTACAGTATGTGACTCTGAACTCCGGTTCCGGCTCCAAATTCTATCAGATTACCAATGAGGCCTTTACCTATACCGCGGTGCAGAATCAGGAGAAGGTACCCAACTACTCCAAGGTTTCTGTAACTCCCGATACCTTCACTGTGACGACCTACCGCACCAGCGACCAGAGCGTGGTGGATACCTTCACCCTGCATAAGAATGCCAAGGATCCGGAGCAGCCGGAGCAGCCGGAAAAGCCGGAGAAGCAGCCCTGTGACGGCGGCGCAAATTGCCCCACCAAGGGCTTCACCGATGTGGATCAGACCAGATATTATCATGAGGCCGTGGATCAGCTGTATCAGGACGGCATCATGAAGGGCATGAGCGATACGGTTTACGGTGTGGATCAGCCCATGACCCGCGGCATGGTGGTAACGGTGCTCTACCGGATGGCAGGTAGCCCCGATGTAACGGGAACCAGCACCTTCACTGACCTGCGGAAGGGCGCCTACTATGAAAAGGCAGTGATCTGGGCGGCAGAGAATGACATTGCCCAAGGCTACAACAAGGCCACTTTTGCCCCGGATCAGACTGTATCCCGTCAGCAGATGGCCGCATTCCTCTACCGGTATGCAAAGATTCAGGGCATGGATGTCAGCGGTCAGAGCGACCTGAGCGGCTTCAAGGATAACGGCAGCGTGGGTCAGTATGCCAAGACGGCAATGGCCTGGGCGGTGAATGCCGGAATCATTCAGGGTACCGCGACCGATACGCTGGCACCCACGGATGTGCTTCTGAGACAGCAGTGTGCAGTGATGCTCTACCGGCTGGAGAACATCAAGTAATATCCGCTTCTAAATCAAAAGGCTCAGGGAAAATTCCCTGGGCCTTTTCTTAATTTTTACCCGGCTGCGGCGGTACATTTTACGAAGGCGCAGTAGGATAATAAGGTCGCCGGAACAAGGTCGGCGGCAGTCAGGAGACGATGATAATGAAGATAAAAAACCTTCCATGGAAAAAACTGATCTGTCTGGTGCTGATGCTGATTACCGTGGCGGGGATCCTAATGATTCAGTGGAATGAGATCAATACCTTTCAAATGGTCAATAACGACAGTCTGCACTATGTCCGGGGCAAGGTACTGACAGTGGACATGGAGCAGCTGGAGCCGGACACGCTGGAAACGGATCGGCAGGTGGGCGTGCAGCAGCTGACTGTGGAGATTTTGGAGGGAACGGAAAAGGGAGAGATGGTCAGCGTCACCAATTACGTGACCCGAACCCTGAACGTGGTGGCAAAGCAGGGGATGACCATTATGATCTGTGTGGATCAGCCGGAGAATGCTGCCCCCTATTATACGGTCTTCAATTATCACCGAACGCCGGGACTGCTTTTTACCGTGGCGGTGTTCGCAGTGATCGTACTGGCGGTAGGACGGGGAAAGGGCGCATGGTCCCTGATTGGTCTTGGCTATACGGTGTTTGTGATCCTGTTCTTTCTGGTGCAGGCAATTTTCCACGGCTGGAGCGTCATGGGTTCGGTGGTGGCGACCATTGCGGTGGGAAAGCTTGCGGCGCTGATCCTGCTGGGCGGCATCGGACGGAAGACCTTTGCGGCTGCTGCGGCGACCCTAATGGGGACGGCACTGTCCGGGGTGCTGTTCTGGATCTTTTCCGGGGTGCTGCATATCTCCGGCTATAATCTGGATTCGGCAGAGTCGCTTCTGATGATTACCCAAACGACGGGAATGGAACTGCGCCCAATGCTCATGGCATCGGTGCTCATTGCGGCACTGGGAGCTGTGATGGACGTGGGAATGTCCGTGGCGGCGTCGCTGGAGGAAATACACGCTCTGAATCCAGAGCTGGGAACCGGCGCACTGATGGCATCAGGGATGCGCATCGGCAGAGATATGATCGGAACCATGACCAATACACTGATTCTGGCCTATACCGGCACTGCACTGACCACCATGATTCTGCTGCTGGCCTATGGCTATGACATGGGGCATCTTTTAAATTCGGACTATCTCGCCATGGAGCTGGCGCAGGGCATTGCCTCCACCGGCGGTGTGGTGCTGACGGTGCCGGTGGCCTCCGCTATTTCTGCGGTGGTGTATCGCCGGGAGAAAAAGAAAGCCTGAATGCACATAATAGAAAACCGCGACTGCTGACGATACGGCAGTCGCGGCTTTTACGCTTTATAAGTTAGTCCTTTGCGGGCTTTGGCGCCTTGCGAGCAGTCTTCCGCTCCTCCAGCTTGGAGACAATCACAGCGCAGGCGGCATCGCCGGTGATGTTGACGGTGGTGCGGCCCATGTCGAAAATACGGTCGATACCGGCAACCAGCGCAATGCCCTCTACGGGAATGTTGACGCTCTGGAGCACCATTGCCAGCATGACCATACCGGCGCCGGGAACACCGGCAGTACCGATAGAGGCCAGCGTGGCGGTAAAGATGATGGTAATCATGCTGCCAAGATCCAGATGGATGCCATAGCAGGCGGCGATGAATACGGCGCAGACGCCCTGATAAATGGCGGTGCCGTCCATGTTGATGGTAGCGCCCAGCGGCAGTACAAAGGAGGAAATCTCACGCTTTGCGCCCAATTTTTCGGAGCACTCCATGGTAAAGGGCAACGTTCCCACGGAGGAGGCGGAGGAAAAGGCCATCATGATCGCAGGAGCCATGCCCTTAAAGAACGTCAGAGGCGTTACCTTGCCCAGTGCGCCGACAGTGGCGG
Source organism: uncultured Eubacteriales bacterium (assembly GCA_905202605.1). Taxonomy (GTDB): domain Bacteria; phylum Bacillota; class Clostridia; order Oscillospirales; family Oscillospiraceae; genus HGM13006. Next base: position 31,888 of record CAJKSU010000005.1, on the reverse strand, counting down.
AGTAGACGATGGCGGCATGGAGAATGTAGCCGATATAGGCCACCAGCAGCACCATTGCCAGCTTGCCCAGCACGGAGGGACCGTTTGCGGCAATAACAGGGCAGATCAGGCAGGCAACACCGATGGGGGAGAGCTTAATGATCACGTCCATGATCCGCTGGAACACCTCATTGAAGCTGTCCACAACCTTGCCTGCAATGCTGCCCTTTTCTCCTGCCAGCAGAATGCCAAAGCCAAGGAACAGCGCAATGACAATCACCTGAAGCATGGTGGCGTTGGCCAGAGGCGCAACGGCGTTGGAGGGGAAAATGGCCACGATGGTGTCCATAATGCCCTGACTCTCCGGGGGTGTATATTCGAGATCGGTGGTAGCCAGCGGAGTGAACAGGTGGAGATGCTGAGCCGCAGATGCCAGCACCAGCGCCAGCGCAATGGCGAAGGCTGTGGTACACATATAGTATACGATGGTTTTGCCGCCCACAGAGCCGACCTTTTTGATGTCGCCCATGGAGATAACACCGGCGGCAATGGAGAACAGCACAATGGGGACGACGACAAATTTCAGCAGGTTCAGGAAGATCGTGCCGAAGGGCTTAATATACTGCTCGGCAAAATCAACACCGTTGGGGACGATCATGAGAATAATGCCGGCAACGATACCGACGCACAGACCCACGAAGATCCAAAATGCAAGCGGGAACTTCTTTTTGTTCAACTTGATCTCTCCTTTTTGAAACACACAAACAATTTCTTCAATTATGTTTGTCGCTGGTGAACATTATAGCACCGGAACTTGCGCATTACAAGAATAATTGCATTAGATTGAAGATCATTTTGCAAAATACGGCGGAAAACTTGCAAAAACGACGAAATAGTGAATAAAAATGAAGGGAGATATGCAAAAAGATTAGGGCCGCAGGAACAGCCCTAATCTTGATCCGGAATATACTTCATAATATCGGCGACTTCACAGTTTAGAATCTTGCAAAACATGTCAATGGTGTGGGTGCTGACGCTTTCGTTTCGCTTGAGCCGGGTGATTTGCCCGGGGCTGATGTGGTAGCGCTTGATGAGGGCGTACTGCGAAATGCCCTTCTCTTTCATTACGTTCCAGAGATTGTCATAGGAAATCATTTCAAGTCGCCCCCTTGTATACTTGACATGATAACCGAATTTGGTATATAATAATATTAACCAATATCGGTTAATACTGACGGAGAGGGGCAGATATCGTGAGCTGCGCATATTATACGTTTCGGAACAACGACTATTATTGCCTGAAAAAAGGGGACTATGTGAACTCGGATGTATATCAGCGGTATTGCAAGAATTATTCCTATGATGAATGTCCGATTTATAAAGGAAACCCGGATTCCGGCGGGTGCTATTTGACCACGGCCTGCGTTGAGGCAAAGGGACTGCCCGATGACTGCGAGGAGCTGACGATTCTTCGGAATTTTCGGGATCATTGGCTGAAAAAGCAGCCCGGAGGCGCGGAGGAGATTGCGGAGTATTATGCAACGGCTCCGCGGATTGTCGCAGAGGTCAATAAACGGACAGATGCACGTGAAATCTGGAATGGGCTTTATGATTCGTTAGTTGCGCCGTGTGTGCAGATGATTCAGCGTGGTGAGATGGAACGGGCGAGAGAACGGTATAAAAAGACTGCGTTAGAATTAAAAGAGCAGTTTGCGCATTGAAAGAAAATGGGGGCGATTCGGTGATTTTAGTTTTGATCGTTGTATTTGTTGGTCTAATACTTATTTTGAAATCATTGGGCAAGCAAGATTCGAATGTCCAATCAGACGCGCTTAATGATAGCGTTATGACACTGGCTAGAATCGTTGTGAAAATAGCCAGTAAGCATTTTGAATCCGGTCTCTTATCGGTGAATGAGCGGTATGGAGAATACGTTGCGGTTTTCAGGCATATAGACAGCTATCAAATGGAAGGTGTTCTTGATAGCTATATTGGACTAACGTCAAGCGAAATCTCTTTTTTAATGAGCCATAGCCAAATAGAACGAAATACGGCAACGATAAGAATTGAGATTGGACATTCGGATATCACTTATAATGCTGTAATGGATTTATTAGCCTCAAATAAAAGCGTGTTTTCAGAAATTGAGACTGCGAAAGATGGTTGTGAACACTACTACTTTCGGTGAGATTTACTAAATCGGCGACATATAAAAGGAGGAAGCACCATTTCAGTGCTTCCTCCTATTTTATCATCTTATCAAATTATTTCCCGAAATATCTCTTGAGCAGACCAGCCAGCGCCTTGCCGTGCCGGGCTTCGTCTCTTGCCATCTCATGGACGGTGTCGTGGATGGCGTCCAGACCGTTCTTCTTTGCCACGGTAGCCAGCTCCACCTTGCCCTCGGTAGCGCCGTACTCGCAGTCCACGCGCCATGCCAGATTCTTCTCGGTGGAAGCGGTCATGTTCGGCTCCAGCTCGGTGCCAAGCAGCTCCGCGAACTTTGCGGCATGCTCAGCCTCTTCATAAGCGGCCTTCTCCCAGTACAGGCCGATCTCCGGATAGCCCTCACGATGGGCGATACGAGCCATGCACAGATACATGCCGACCTCAGAGCACTCGCCGGTGAAGTTGGCCTTCAGCTGCTCCAGGATATATGCCTTGTCCTCATCGGAAACAGCGGCGTTGTTCTTAACGGTGCTGTCGTAAACGCCGTACTCATGCTCGGCCGCAAGGGTCATCTCGCCCTCAATCTTCTTGAACTTGTCAGCGCCGACGCCGCAGAGGGGACATTTGAAATCAGCGGGCAGGGACTCGCCTTCGTAAACATAACCGCAAACAGTACATACAAACTTCGCCATAATAGTTACCTCCATAAAATAATTGTTGAAATAATGTTGAGGGGAAATTCCCTTGAACTACGAAATGGGTGATTTCGTGCAGCTGGGGCAAAGCCCGGTGAGCTGCAACTGAACGCCGGTGATTAGGTAGCCGCTGGCAGCGGAAGCTTTTTGAGAAATCGACTTGGGAAGGGGGATCTCAAAGAGATCCACGACCTTGCCGCAGCTCTGGCATACCAGATGGGTGTGGGGAGAAACATTGGCGTCAAAATGCTCCTGCCCATTGATGACTCCCACGGATTGGATCAGACCGGCGGCCTTTAACTGGGTGAGATTGCGATAGACCGTTCCAAGACTGAGATCCGGATAATCGGAGTGGAGCTGATGGTAGATCCAATCGGCAGTGGGATGTGAGGTGGTGCTGCACAGGCAATCATAAATGGCCTGACGCTTTTTACTGAATCGCTGAATCACTGTAGCTCCTTTCGATAATGATAATTGTTATTGTTTATGTCTGCATTATAGCATGGGAAAATGCGTTTGTAAATAGGTTAGTTGCAACTTTTTTGAAAAAATAAAAAATTATTTTGCGCGAATCGTACCAAAAGAGGCTGCCTCACTAAGAGTCGGCGCCTCAATACGAAGCTCGGCGCATGCGCAGAGTGGGACTTCGGCATAGTATTTATGTGTGAAGAGAAACAAAACGCATTCCGCCCCCTCCGGCTTCTACCCGGCGTAAACACCTCGCACAGTGAAAGAAAGAAGGTCCAATATGTCTACCTATTACTATCTCCCCACCCGCAATGTGTTCGGCGCAGGCTCCGTAGAGGAGGTCGGCGCACTGATGGAAAGCCTCGGCGGCAAGCACACGATGATTGTCACCGACAGCTTCCTCGCTGCCCATCCCATGACGGAGCGGATTCAGGCGATCCTCCAGAAGTCCGGCATCGACTCCTCCGTATTCGGCGGCGCAGAGCCGAACCCCAAGGATACCAATGTGGAGGCCGGTCTTGCGTTTTATCAGGAGCATGGCTGTGACAGCATGATCTCTCTGGGCGGCGGCTCCTCCCACGACTGCGCCAAGGCCATTGCCATCGTGGCAACCAACGGCGGCAGAATTCAGGATTATGAGGGCGTCAACAAGCTGCATACGGATGTTCCGCCCCTGCTTGCTATCAATACTACGGCAGGCACCGCATCGGAGATCACCCGGTTCTGCATCATCACTGATACCACCCGGAAGGTCAAAATGTGCATCATCGACTGGCGTGTGACCCCCAAGGTGGCAGTCAACGATGCGGAGCTGCACAAGGGAATGCCCGCATCCCTCACCGCCGCCACCGGCATGGACGCACTGACCCACGCCATTGAGGCCTATGTTTCCACCGACGCAAACCCGCTGACGGATGCCGCAGCCCTCAAGGCCATGGAGATGATCGGTCATTATCTCCCCAAGGCGGTTGCCAACGGCGACTATATGAAGGCGCGGGATAAGATGGCCTATGCCCAGTATCTGGCGGGCATCGCGTTCAACAATGCGTCGCTGGGCTATGTCCACGCCATGGCGCACCAGCTGGGCGGCTTCTATGACCTGCCCCACGGCGTATGCAACGCCCTGCTGCTGCCCTATGTGGAGCGGTTCAATATCATCGGCAACTACGACCGGATCGTAGAGATCGGGCGGGCCATGAACATCGACGAGCATTTCAGCACCGGCCTGTATCCGGATAAGGCCATGGCGGTGATCGGCGGGATCAAGAGCTTCGCGGACTTCGTGGGCATCCCCGCCAACCTCAAGGTGCTGGGCGTAAAGCCGGAGGACTTTGAGGTCATGGCGGAGAATGCCATGAAGGACGCCTGTGCGGTCACCAATCCCCGGAAGGCGAAGAAGGAGCAGATCATTGAGATCTACCGTCAGGCCTACGAGGGCGAGCTGTAAGCGATGAAGGCGGCTCCAATTTTATAAAGGGAAATGGAAGCAGACTCCGCCAAAGAGCCAAGTTCAGTAAAACGCCCAAGTATCAAGGAAATCCGTTGTTGATAAAATGGTGAAGCTCAAAGCACTGCTGGATTCCGGCGCAATCACACAGGAAGAATTTGAAGCCAAGAAAAAAGAGATCCTGAAATAAACAGGAACCGAAAGAGGAGGCCGCGCGGCCTCCTCTTTTCTATTGCGTCTTCTATCTCCCTTAAAATTGACGATATCGGCCGAATATGGTAGAATACAAAAATCAATTGAAACGGACGGGGAAAGAGGGAACTACCATATGGGCAGAGTCAGAAAAACACTGCGCCCCGGCGGCACGGCGACCAGAGCGCAGGTGGCAGCGATGCTAAAGCGCTATCTGGAGCGGGACATATATTCTGAGACATAACATAAAAACGGGCGGCTCTCAAGTGGATCCGCCCGTTTTCGTATCATAAGGAGTTACATCAGAGGGGCGAGCAGACGGAGAATGGCCCGCATCAGCCGGACAATCGGCCCGGCGGCACAGTCCTGTAGGGTGATCTCCTGACTCTGGGCAAAGGTTGCAGCAAAGTCCCGGTAGATATCTCCCACGCAGTCTGCGCCATAGAGATATACGCCGTCCTCAAAGTGGAGGTACAGGCTGCGGTAGTCCAGATTGATGGTGCCGACGGTGGCAAACTGACCGTCTACGGCAAAGACCTTGGAATGGATAAAGCCCGGCGTATATTCATAGACCTTCACGCCGCATTTGACCAGCTGCTCATAGTGCGCCCGCGACAGGGTATGCACGTACCATTTGTCGGGAATGTGCGGGGTAATGATCCGAACGTCAATGCCGGTTTTGGCGGCATTGCACAGCGCTTCGTTCATGCCGTAATCCAGAATCAGATAGGGCGTCATGATATAGACGGAGTGATTGGCGCGGTTGATGAGGTTCTGATAGACCGAGCAGCCCACCGGGTTATCGTCCATGGGATTGTCGGTGTAAGGCTGGACAAAGCCGCGGCCCTCGACCTTTGGCTCCGGCGGCAGATAGCTGGAAATGGTATCGCCGGACCCGGCAACATAGTCCCACAGGGACAGAAACATGACCGTCATGGACCAGACGGCGTCGCCCTCCAGCATAATGGCGTTGTCCTTCCAATGCCCGAAGCGCAGCTTTTGATTGATGTATTCATCGGCGAGATTGATGCCGCCGGTGAAACCCACTTTGCCGTCAATAATCAGCAGCTTTCGGTGATCACGGTTGTTGAGCCGGGCGGACATCACCGGGATAAACGGCTCAAAGACGCAGCAGCGAATGCCATAGGAGGCCAGCTCCTTGCGGTAGCCTGCGGGCAGCTGGGTGATGCAGCCGAAATCATCGTACATCACCCGAATGTCCAGTCCCTGAGCGGCCTTTTCCTTGAGAATGTCCAGCATACTGTCCCACATTACGCCGGGGCTGATGATGAAATACTCCAGAAAAATATACTTCTCGGCCTTTTTCATCTCCTCCAGCATGGCAGGAAGCGCATCGTCGCCCAACGGGAAGTACCGGGTGGTGGTATTTTCGTAGATTGGGCATCCGGCAACCCGCTGCAAATAGGCTGATTCTACGGCGGCGTTTTGATTTTGCAGCTCCAGTCGTCGGGTAATTTCGGGGTTCTGAGGCAGATGCCGCCGAAGATTGGCCTCTACGGAAGTCATTTTCCGCCGCTGCCGCTTGGACAGGCGGTTGCCGCCCAGCAGCAGGTAGAACACGCCGCCGAATACCGGGAACAGCAGAATGGGAACCAGCCACGCGATTTTATAGGCAGGATTGGTGTTCTTGCTGATGATGAACAGGGTGGCGCCAATGCTCAGCAGAAGCAGCCCCCAGTAGAACCAGTCGTTTTGATCCTTAAAGCGCCAAAGCATCAGCGCAAATACCGCACCCTGCGCCAGAATACTGATGCCCACCATGACCACACGCTGGAACACCATTTTTGCCAAATTGGGAAGGATTTTCAGTTTTCGCTTATTCACAGATGTTCCCCCTTCGTCCACATTGTACATGCTGCGGGCGAAGATAACAACCCACAGAAATAAAAAGCCGCCCAGAAGGGCGGCTTAGGATGCTGAAACAGATCAGCCCTTCACATAGGGAAGGATGATGTACAGGATGATGCAGGCAAACACAACAACAACGAGGTTTGCAATAAAGCTGATCAGCAGAGGCTTATTCCGAGCCTGAGTACCCTTGGACCATGCGTTGGCCTGCGCACCAAACGCACCACACAGCAACGTCAGCAGGGAAAGGTAACGGTTGTTGCCGGGCAGCAGCGCATATACGCCGAGTGCAACACCCAGAATAGCGAATGCATAGGACCAAACCAGCCAGAACCAATATTTGAAGCCACCTCTGGCTTTGTCAGCGAACTGACTGTTCAACTTGTCAAAACTATTATCCACAAAAGATACCCCCTAAAACTCAAACCCTTTTGGCTTGTTTTGTTAAAGTAAATATACCACAAAGAGACGGGGTTCGTCAACAGATAGTTTTGGTCAAAGTGTAGAATTTCCAACGCGAAGTTTATGAACTTTTACCGCAGTACGCATCCAGAACATCCGCTAGAGCATCTGCAAAAAAACTGCCGGAACGGATTGCTTCTGTCAGCGTGTTGCCGGAGGCACCCACCTCCACCAGAAGATCCATGGGGGCGAGATCCTGATTAAAGCGCTCCTGCCTTAAATTGATCGGACGCATCATACCGGAGGCACTGCTGGTTATTCTGGCCTGCAAAACAGCGGCGAGGCTGAGATTTTCCTGCCAGTTGGGATGGTCGAGGCCGCCTGCATCTGTTCCCACTACCAACATAAGCTGGGCAGCGTCCTGCCCATCTATGGTGCAGGTCATGCGCATCTGGTCGCCGTTTTCATCCTCTACCGCATCCCGATGAATGTCCAATACCAGAGCGATGGAGGGATACGCCTCCAGATTGCGCTGGATCACCTGCCGGGAGACGGTATAGGCGTGGTTGAAGTCCGGCTCATCACAGATGGTGGTGTCGTGAATCACCGCATAGCCCCGTTGCTCCAGCACGGATTTCATGGCTTCGGCAACGGCGATGACGCTTTTTTCCGGATCCTGCGTGCGGTAGCCGGAGACGTCCGAATCGGTATAACTCTCGGAGCCATGGGTGTGCATCAACAGGATCACCGGCTCTGAGGAGGCAAAGTCCAGATCTGAGGGCAGGGCAGGGAGCTGGGTGAAGTCAATGGCATAGTTTGTCTCATTCCGGATCTCCAGAGAGATGTTCTCGTCCACAGTCAAGGGAGAAGGAGCCGGGGGCAGCGTTTCGTGCTGACGCTGATCCTCATCCCACGCCTCCTGTACCGTAGTGACCGGAACAGGCTGGGCAGCGGGTGCTTCGGCGCTGCTGCCGGCCTCTATGACGGGAGCGGAGTCTGCGGCGTCGTCGGAAACGGAAGGAGCGGGGGCGGACTCAGATAAAACGGCAGGAGCCGCCACGTTGCCCAGCTGCGTCTCAGACAGCCATAAGGAAACGCTCTGCCCCCGCTGGGGAGACAGTGCGCCGTCTGTTTTGGTCAGAAGCCCCACGGCGCCCAGCAGCAAGAGTCCGGCTGCCAGCATTGCAGAACCCTGTTTCATATGTACCACCTCAAGACAGTATATGTGCCGAGATAAAAAATAGAACCCGGCAGCTGCATTTTTACATACACCTGAACACAAATCTAAATTTCTTGCGGAGCGAGGGGTTCCTCATGTGGATGAGATTGAATTCCTTAACGATTGGCAGCTGCGCAGCAACAACCGCTCCAATCCCAAGCTGGTGATGCAGTTTGCCCGCACCAGCGGCGAATGCTTTGACTGGATGATTGAGCCGCTGACGCAGGAACAGCGGGACGCCATTGTGGTGACCCACTGGCCCGGCAACAAGAACTTCGCAGAGAGCTATGTGATAGAGCAGCAGGGGGAAGAGTGAAGGGGGGCAAGGCCCGCCCTTCGCATTCAATCAAACGGATTTTTGAAGTTCAAAAATCCGCAGCTCAGCGGGGCAAAAATACTTTTTTGACACGCTGAGTGCCCGGAAGCGAACAGCTTCCGGGCACTGTTTTCTTTCGCCTGTCAAAATGTGCAAGGAATTCCTGTAGTTTCGACAATCTGCACAAAGCGTTTTCCGGGTGTCATGGTATAATGAGAATCAGAAACCGGAAAGCTGAATGTGTCAGCAGCCTGCTTTACAGAAAGAATGATGCTCCGGAGGGCAGAGCTGCTTCGGATGAAACGGAGGATTCCAATATGCTAATTCAGAATGTAGTAGTTGTCGGCGGCGGTGTGTTGGGCAGCCAGATCGCATATCAGTGCGCCTATGCCGGCTTCCATGTGATCACCTATCTCCGCAGCGAGGCTTCCGTGGAGCGGGCAAAACCGAAGGTGCAGCGGCTCCACGGCATTTATCACACGGAGCTGGAAGCGGCGAAAAACGGCGCAAGACCCGTAAGCCGTGGACTGGTGCTGAATCAGGATCCGGAGCAGGCGGACTATGACGCACTGCTGAAGCGGGCGGACGAGGCCTTTACAGGCTTCCACTATGAGACAGAGCTGGCGGCGGCGGTGGCGGATGCCGATCTGGTGATCGAAGCACTGGCAGAGCAGCCGGAGGCGAAAAGGGCATTCTTCGCCCAGCTCCAGCCGCTGCTGCCGGAGAAAACGATTCTTGTGACCAACTCCAGCACACTACTGCCCAGCATGCTGGCGGATGCTACAGGACGTCCGGAGAAATTCCTATCACTGCATTTTGCCAACAATATCTGGGCGCAGAACATTGCAGAGGTAATGGGACACAGCGGTACTGCGTCGGAGGCCTATGAGGCCGTTGCGGCCTTTGCAGCGGAAATGGGCATGATTCCCATGCGGCTTCACAAGGAGAAGGCGGGGTACATCCTCAATTCCATGCTGGTGCCATTCCTGATGTCTGCGCAGGAGCTGCTGGCGGATGGAATTGCAGATGTGGAAACCATTGATAAGACATGGATGCTGTCTACCGGCGCCCCTATGGGACCGTTTCGCATTCTGGATATTGTAGGAATCACCACAGCCTACAACATCATTGCAAATTACCCGGACGCAGGGGATCCTACGTCGCTCCATGGCAAGCTCGCAAAGATGCTCAAGGAAGTGTACCTTGACAAGGGAAAAACCGGGGTAAACGCCGGAGAGGGCTTCTACAAGTACCGGTAAATCATCAGAAAACCGCCCCGCTGCAAGCACTATGATGCAGCGGGGCGGTATGGTTTTTATTCCTTTGGATGCTGCTCCAGCAGGGACAACACCTCGGCAAAGCCTGCTTTGCTCTCCTCCTTGGAGCGGTGATAAATCACGTCCAGAAGCTGGGCAAACTGCTGCCGCTCCTGAGGCGGTAAGCCATCCAGCAGCCATGCGTAATAGGTGCTTTCGATATAAGCCTTGGAGCTTTTCAACTGGTCGGCCTTATCGGTGGCATAGAGGAGTTGACTGCGGCGATCCTGAGGATTATCTCTGCGCATCAGGAACCCCTTTGCTTCCAGACTGGCAATCTGACGAGCCAGCGCACCTTTGTCGATGGCTAAAACCTCTCGAATCCCCGCCTGGGTGATGCCCGGATTCTTTCGGATCACGTGGATCACGTCAAATTCTGCGGTGCCAACTCCCTGATCTCGCAGCAATCGTCCTGCAAGCTTGGAGGCCTCCCGCGCTATTTTTGTAATCTGTCGTTTGGTGAGATCCATGGATGCGTCCTCCCTCTGTTTGCCGTTTTCAATCATTGAACGATAGCTCGTCTACTTCGCACCATCAATCAGAATCTGAATCAATCAGTAAAAGGCTGCCGCCTGCCCACCGGGCAGACGGCAGCCTGACGTTCTTACTATTCGCCAGTACCGGGCTGCACCGGTTCTACAGGCGTAACCGGCTCAACCGGAGCGGGAGTAACCGGAGCCGGAGTAACCGGAGCCGGAGTGACCGGATCAGGCGTCGGCGTTGCAGGCGCCGGAGTTGCGGTCGGAGTTGCTGTCGGCTCTGTACTGGGGGTAGCTGGGGTTGGCGTTTCTGTGGGCGTCTCAGTAGTCGGCGTATAGGTAGGCGTGCCGCCACCGGTACTGCCGGTGTAGCTGATCTGGTCACGCTTACTATACTTGCTGGTGCCGAGGCCGCCTAGCTTGTCCAGATCCTCGGTGGTATCAGTACGTACCAGATTGCCGTCGCTGTCATAGACATACCGGGTGATCACATAGGTGTAGCCGGTGTAACCGCTCTGATAGCTACCGGTGCCGTCCTTAGTGAGCGTCTGGAACGGCTCGGTGGCAACCTTTTCACTGACAATCTTGACAGTATAATGGTTTTCATCGGTACCGACCAGCGCAATGTTGACCTTACCGCCGGACACCTCTGCGTCAATGCGCAGGGGGTAGTTGGTGCTGTTCTTGAACTGGAAGTCTACGCTGCCCCAGTATACGGTGGCGTCCAGACCGCCGGGAACATAGGTAACGAAGAACATATGCGGCTCCCTGTGAACAATCTCCAGATCGGCGTACATGGCGCAGTAGTAGATGGTAGAGGCTACCTGGCAGATGCCGCCGCCCAGCGCAGGCTCAGAGCTGCCGGAGATGTAGATAACGCCTTCTTTGTAGCCCTTCTCCGCGGTTCGTTCGCCAACTACATCATTGAAGGAGAAGGTTTCACCGGGCTGGAGCACGGTGCCGTTGATGGCTTCGCAGGCCAGACGCAGGTTGGTGGTACGGCCGCCGGCGGATGCGTCATAGACGGAGCCAAAGGAGTAAAGGGTGTCGGCGAACAGTACGGATTCCAGCTGCTCCTTGCTGATCTCGGGCTGAGTTTCATCAAAGGTAAAGGTCAGAGTATCACCGGGAGCGGCTGTCGCCAGCTCCTGATTGGCCTCATCCAGTGCGGTAGCGGGAGTATAGCCCACCACTGCCTCGGAAACATCGCCGGTGTCGGGGTCATATTCGGCATTCTCCGGTTCAGTGGTCAGCTGCTCATAGAGCTTGTCAAGCACAACGGTAGCCGGATAGGTCATGGTGTAGTCAAAGTCAATGTCGCTGTAGTCGCTGTTGGTAAAGGCATTGGTCACCAGATTGTACAGCGTTTCCGTGTCCAGCTCTTTGCCGGGGGTGCCGATGGTGACAGTGATGGTATGGGTATCGGTATCGGTATCCACAGTGGATTCCACCAACTCGGTGGAAACCTCGGCGGCGGTAGTATCAATGAGATCCTGAATATAGGTAGTATCCACCTGAACTGCCGTGGAAATGTCAATGTCATTTCTATGCCGCTGAGCTGCTTTAATGGCACGGGACATGGCAAAGGGGTTGGAGCTGTTGCGCCCATAGCTGTAGGCTGCATCAACTGCCTGATCCACGTCCACAAGCACCGTATCCTGTTTCGGGGTAAAGGTCAGCGTCTGATCGGGCAGATTGACGTTGAGACTCTGCTGTGTGGTTTCGGACAGGGCTTCTTCAATGGCGGACTTCGCCTCATCCTTGGTCATACCGCCCACATCGACCCCGGCAACGTAAACATTGGGGAGAATCTTGTCGTAGTTGGCATAGCGCATGGCGTAAATGCCAAGGCCGGCGAACACAGCGATGGCAAGCACCAGTGCCACAATGAGAACGATCAGCGCGGGATTGACGCGCTTTTTCTTCTTTTTATGTGCGGCTGCCGCGGCTGCACTGCTGGGGCGCTGCCCGTTGGGACGCTGCCCGTTGGGGCGCTGCCCGTTGGGACGCTGTCCATTGGGACGCTGTCCATTGGGACGCTGCCCATTGGGACGCTGCCCATTGGGCCGCTGCTGCCCATTGGGCCGCTGACCGGAGGCGGGGCGCTGAGCAGCAGAACGTTGACCGGAGGCGGAACGCTCACGGGCGGTATGTGCAGAGGACTTTCCGGCGGACTTTCCGGCGGAAGCCTTCGTCTTATCGTTATTTGCTTGACTGATTGTAATCTCCACCTTACTTGAGGCAGATGGTCATTCTGCCGTATTTTATGACATTATACCGTGTTTTGAGGCCATTTGCAATCGCTTTCGTGTTTTTTACAGAAAAGAACAGTGAGGTCGGGTTATGGATTGCCGGTGTCGTTCGCTGCTGCCGGGGTACAGAAGGATGCATATTTCCGTATGAACTGTTCGGCAACTTTCATGGGATCCTCGCCGCTGACCAGAGAGAGGGTGAGCTTTGGACTGTCTCCGGCGGAGAACAGTACACGTTTTTTTAACTCCGGGTCGGCACAGATGCCGCTGACTGCACCAAAATCGATGGTGCGCAGGGTGAACAGAATATTCTTTCCCTTTTGCGTGATGTCTTGAATGCCCAGTGCTGCGGCACGGGAACGCAGCAGAGCCACATTCACCAGAGCAATGACGGGCTTCGGCGGCTCGCCAAAGCGATCAATGATTTCGTCCAGCACATCGTCTGCGTCGGTTTCCTGACGAATGGAGGCGATGCGGCGGTAGAGATCCATCCGCTGCTCCCCGGAAGCAACATAATTCTCCGGGATGTTGGCGGAGACATTGAGGTCTGCAGAGCAGGTTTTTTCCACTGCAGGGGCTTCTCCCTTTTTCTCCAGAACGGCTTCCTCCAAGAGGCGGAGGTACATATCATAGCCTACGGAAACCATGTGACCGGACTGCTCTGCCCCCAGTAGATTGCCTGCACCGCGAATTTCCAGATCCCGCATGGCGATTTTAAAGCCGGAGCCGAATTCTGCAAACTCCCGAATTGCACCCAGACGCTTTTCAGCTACTTCCGAGAGCACCTTGCCCTTACGGAAGGTAAGGTAAGCATAGGCATGGCGATTGCTGCGCCCAACGCGTCCTCGAAGCTGATGAAGTTGGGATAGACCCAGCTTATCGGCGTCTTCAATAATCAGCGTATTGACATTGGGAATGTCAATACCGGTTTCGATGATGGTGGTGCAGATCATTACCTGAATGTCGCCGTCCGCCATCTGCTGCATAACATCGCTCAGCTCCTCCTCGTTCATCTTACCGTGGGCAATGCCAAATGTGATTTCGGGGAGCTTTTTCTGGAGCCGTGCGGCTTCCTGCTGGATGGAGTCCACCCGGTTGTGCATGTAATAGACCTGACCGCCTCTGGATACCTCCCGGCGAATGGCGTTTACCAGAATGTCATAGTCGTGCTCAATGACATAGGTTTGAACAGGGTAGCGGTCAGAGGGAGGCTCCTCAATGGTGGAAAGATCCCGCAGACCGCTGAGTGCCATATTCAGGGTACGGGGAATGGGGGTTGCCGACAGGGTCAGGGTGTCCACGCCCCGCGCCAGTTCCTTCAGCCGCTCCTTGTGGCTGACACCGAAGCGCTGCTCCTCATCTACGATCAGCAGGCCGAGGTTTTTAAAGCGCACGCTTTTTTGCAGCAGCTTATGAGTGCCAACGATGAGATCCACGGTACCCTCTGCCATGGCGTGCAGGGTGGCGCGCTGCTGGGCAGAAGTACGGAATCGGGACAGCACGTCGATGTTCACCGGGAAACCGGAAAAGCGCTGCTTGGCGGTCACATAGTGCTGCTGGGCCAGAACCGTGGTGGGGACCAGAATGGCGCACTGCTTTCCGTCCATGATGCATTTCATAGCGGCACGCAGCGCCACCTCGGTTTTTCCAAAGCCAACGTCGCCGCAGAGCAGACGGTCCATCGGCGTGGAGGATTCCATATCCGCCTTGATCTCATCGATGCAGCGGAGCTGATCGTCGGTTTCGGCATAGGGGAAGCTGTCCTCAAACTCCGCCTGCCATGGACAGTCCGGAGAGAAGGCATAGCCCGGAAGCCGCTTCCGCTGGGCATACAGCTGAATCAGCCCGTCCGCCAAATCCTGCGCCGCAGCCTTGGCCTTGCGTTTGGTCTTTTCCCACGTGTCGCCGCCCAAACGACTCAGCCGTATATTGGCATCCTCGCCGCCGCCGATGTACTTGGCGACCATGTCCAGTTGGGTGGCCGGAACGTAAAGTACATCGGTTCCTTGATAGGCAATTTTGATATAGTCCTTGACCACGCCGCTGAGCTTCATCTGCTCTACGCCGCAGAAGCGCCCGATGCCGTGAGCCTCGTGAACCACCAGATCGCCAGGAGAGAGGTCGGTAAAAGTATTGAGCTTTTGCCGGTTGGTGGCGGCTTTTTTTCTCCTTCGTCCCGGACGTTTCCGGGGCTGAGCGGTGAGTTGTCCCTCTGTGAGAATGGCAATTTTTAGAGAGGGATACTCCATGCCGGAAGCCAGTGAGCCTTCGGTGAGCAGTACCTGCCCCGGCTTTGGCAGAGCGGTCAGGGGAAAGCACAGCTGGGCGGTCAGTCCGCGGTTTTCGAGACTTTCCAGCAGCAGTTCCGCCCGATGCTTTGCGCCGCACAGCACCAGAACGCCGAAGCCCGTGGACTGATAATGGGAAAGGTCGCTGACGGCGGTATCCAGACTGCCGCCATAGGAGGGGAGCTGCTTAACGGTAACGGACAGCAGCTCTTGAGGCGGCAGACTTTCAGGGAACGCAGCGGATAAAAAGTTATCCATATATATGACGCAGCGATTGCGGCAAATGTTGCAGAGTTCATCAAAACTGTGATAAAAATCACAAAGTTCTCCGACAAGTGTTCCGTTTTGCAGCAGTGCATCCAGACTTTGACCCATTTCGTCCAGATGGCTGTCCAGTGTGCGCTCCACCGCCATGCGATCTGAGAAGATTACCATGGTTTCTGGAGCAATATAATCCATGGCACAGAAGAACTCCGGATAGATCAGTGCGGCATAGCGATCCGCAACGGAAAACAGCGTACCGCTCCGAATGGCATCGGCATCCCGCTGGAGTGTTTCCATCAGCGCCTCGTGCTTGTGCTTTCTCCGGCGCTGACGGGCAAGGAGATTGTCGATATCATCTGCCAGACCGGCACTGCCGCCGGAGTGCAGTGCCGGAAGAACCTCCGCCGTGGGCAGCAGCAGCGCCTGATCGAGATTTTCTGTGCGGCGCTGGCTGGTGACATCAAAATAGCCCATGGAATCCAGCTCATCACCCCAGAATTCCACGCGAACCGGCGCAGGGGCGGCGGGGGAGTACACATCCAGGATGCCGCCACGGAGGGCGAACTGTCCCGCGCCCTCTACCAGCGTGCTGCGGCGATAACCCAGCGCAGTGAGTCGCTGAATCAGCGCATTCAGCTGGTAGCTGCCTCCAACAACGAGTGAAATTGTATTTGCACCTAAAACCGAGGGGGGCATGGTTCGAAGACTCAGCGCCTCGGCGGAGGCCAGCAGCACCGGATAGCCGCCTTGAGTCAGCTGATAGAGCATGGAAAGCCGCTGCTGCTCCCAGCCGCGGGACACTGTGCCGCCTAAGAGACACAGCTCACGGGTGGGGAGTACCGGGGGCTTTTCGCCCAGAAATCCGGAAAGATCTTCTGCCATGCGGGCAGTGGCAAGGTCGTCCTGACAGACTACAAGCACCTGCCGCCCGGTGTCCTGATGGAGGGCAGCGGTCATATGCGCCCGATGAATGGCGCTCAGACCTGTAATGGCGCAGGGGGTATTCTGCTCCGAGCGTTCCTTCAGAGTCTGGTATTCCGGCAGAGCCTTTAAAAGCGTATTGAGAAGATGCATCGGAGCCTCCTTTTGAAAAGCACACAAGGGCTGCAACCAGATCCGGATGCAGCCTTGTGTTGTATCATGTGAATTTATGCCTGATTATTTGCGGTTAAACTGATTGGCGGCGGCCTCTGCGCCTTGAAGCATCAGCACTTTTGCCGCCTGAGCGGCACGATGGTATGTTTCGTCCATGGCCTCACGCTGGTCATAGGGGAATACCCCGAGCACCCAGTCTGCCAGATCGTAATCCGGGTGCGGTTTTGCGCCAACGCCGATTTTGATCCGGGGAAAGTCCTGAGAGTCGATGGAAGCGATGATGCTTTTCAGACCGTTATGCCCACCGGCGGAGCCGCCCTTCCGGACGCGGAGCCTGCCGGGATCCAAAGAGATATCATCGGATAAAACAAGAATATGCTCCGGCGGTACCTTGTAGAACTTTGCGGCGGCCTGAACGGACTGCCCGCTGAGGTTCATATAGGTGGTGGGCTTGAGCAGAATCAGCTTTTTGCCGTCCAGCGTGGTCTGTGCGGTAAGCCCCTGAAACTTTACGCGGTCTACTGTAACGCCCAAGTCCTTTGCCAGTGCGTCCAGTGCGGCATAGCCGACATTGTGCCGGGTATTCCAGTACTTGCTGCCGGGATTGCCCAGCCCGACCACCAGAAAATCACAGCCGGAGGAGGATTTCAGCAGCATCAGAACAGGGAAGAAATGGAGGTTTCCTCGTCGATGCGGGTGATGGCCTCAGCAAACATGTCGGCAACGGTCAGCTGCTTGATCTTCTCACCGGTGTAGCCAGCGGGCATGGGAATGGTGTCGAGAATACGAATCTCCTCAAAATAGCTGTCCTCAATGCGCTGGAGCGCAGGGCCGGAGAGTACGCCGTGGCTTGCACAGCCGTAGAGCTTGCCTGCGCCGCCTACCTCGCGGAGCGCCTTACAGGCGTTGCACAGGGAACCGGCGGTGTCGATCATGTCATCGAAGATGATGCAGTCCTTGTCGCGCACATCGCCGATGATGTTCATGACCTCACAGGAGTTGGCCTTCTGACGGCGCTTGTCTACGATGGCCAGACTCATGCCCACCTTGGTGGCAAAGGCACGGGCGCGGGCAACGGAGCCGACGTCGGGGGAAACGACAACCATGTTCTCGCGGACGTCTTCAGGGAACTTGTCCAGATAGTACTTTACGAATACGGGATTGCCCAGCAGGTTATCTACAGGGATATCGAAGAAGCCCTGAATCTGAGAGGCATGGAGATCCATGGTCAGAACGCGGTCAGCACCGGCAGTGGTGATGAGGTTTGCTACCAGCTTGGCAGAGATCGGATCACGAGCCTTGGCTTTACGATCCTGACGGGCATAGCCAAAGTAGGGGATTACAGCGGTGATACGGGCAGCGGATGCACGGCGCAGCGCGTCAATGAGAATCAGCAGTTCCATCAGGCTGTCATTGACGGGCTTACAGGTAGACTGAATTACAAATACGTCGCAGCCACGGACGGTTTCGTTAATGGAAACGGAAACCTCACCGTCAGCGAAGGTCTTTACTACGCTGTCGCCCATGGGCATGCCGAGACGCTGGCAGATGGCTTCTGCCAAAGGTCTGTTGGAATTGGCGGAGAAAATCTTGATGTCCTTGCTGTGAGAATACATGTTTTATACCTCTCTTTTCATTATTGGAGGGGATCCCCCAGAACTTACTTTAGCTTACCGTCCTTGCGGCGCTGATTTGCCCAGCCGGGCTTGTTGGTTTGCCGCTCCCGTGCAATGGCAAGAGAACCGGCGGGGACATTTTCGGTGATGGTGGAACCGGCGGCTACATAGCTGCCCTTTCCAATGGTGACGGGCGCCACCATATTGGTATTGCAGCCGATGAAGCAGTCATCCTCTACGGTGCAGCGGTACTTGCTCTTACCATCGTAGTTGACGGTAACGGTGCCGCAGCCGAGATTGATGCGCTGCCCCAGATCGGTGTCGCCTACATAGGTGAGATGGGAAATCTTTGTGCCGTTGCCGATGGTGGAGTTTTTCAGCTCTACAAAGTCCCCTACCTTGATATCGTCGCCAACGGTGCAGTTGGGTCGTACATAGGCAAAGGGACCGACATTGGTGCGCTGACCGATGGTGGAGTCATAAATCTGGGAGGCGTTGACGGTGGAGCCCTCGCCCACCACGGCGTTTTCCAGCAGGGCATTGGGGCCGATGACTGCACCGGAGGCAACTGTGGTATTGCCCTTTAAAATGGTGCCGGGCATCAGCACAGCGCCGGAGGCTACCTCGGCAAAGGGGCCGACATAGCAGTTGTCAAAATCCCAGATCTCCACGCCGTCGGCATAGAGATAGTAGTTGCGCAGACGCTTGAAGATGGTCTGGAAATCCGCCACCGCGCCGGGATCGGAGATCGCCATGGCGCCATCGGCCTCGGTCAGCTCACTGCCAAGAACAGAAGCGAAGCGCGTCAGATCGAAATTGGCGGCGTCCATCACAGAAGCAATGGACTCGGCGGAGACAGTATAGCAGCCGCAGCCCTCCAGCATACCGGCATCGGCGGCTTCCGGAGATGTCTCGCTGGCAGAACCCAGCGCCCGTCCGCCCAGCAGCGCCGGAGCCGTGACCACCAGCAGTGAATCCTCTGCGGCAAGCAGAAAATCCTTCAGCTCAGCGGCCTTGGGATCGGCTGAGACTGCCGTGACAGCAGAAGCCGGGAAGCAGGCCAGCGCCGCATCCCGGAATTCGTCGTCACAGGACAGGAGAAACTTGGTATAGCCACTGTCACGCATAAGACGAACCATCCAGGCAAGCAACGGGCTTCCGGACATGGGCTGCAGCATCAAGGGCTTTTTCAGCCCGGTGGCATCACGGTCATCAGGCAGACAAATAATCGCAGATTGCTCAGACAAACAATTCACGCTCCAAATCTGTGAAGTAATTGTATTCAACTTGTATGGTAACATTATATCAGGATTCCCCAGAATTGTACAGGGATGCACGAAAAAATTTCACAGGGAAATCCGCAGTAAAATTGTCGAATCAGCCAAAAATTCAGAAAAAACGCTCCAGCATGATAAAACGGCGCATTGCCCAAAGACAATGCGCCGAAGAATCAGATGTTCTTAAAGTTCTCCTTAACCTTTTCAAAAAAGCTTTTCCGCTTGGCGTAGGTTTCCTCTCCGGAAGCATCAGCAAACTTTTTCAGCAGCTCCTTCTGCTCCTTGTTGAGGTTCTTGGGGGTCTCAATGGTAACGGTTACGTACTGATCGCCCCGGCGGTTCTGATAGCCCACCACGGGAATGCCCTTGCCGCGAAGCCGGAAGGTGGTACCGGTCTGCGTGCCTTCGGGGATGTTATAACGCACCTTGCCGTCCAGCGTGGGAACCTCCAGATCGCCGCCCAGCGCCGCCTGTACAAAGGTGATGGGAATCTCGCAGAGAACGTCGCTGCCATCCCGCTCAAAGAGCGTATGGGGCAGCACATTGACCTCTACCAAAAGATCACCCTTAGGACCGCCGCTGGTACCCACGGAGCCTTCTCCGGCTACCCGGACGGCCTGACCGTTGTCAACGCCTGCGGGGATCTTCACGGAGATCTTCTTGTTCTTCCGCACCTTGCCCTTGCCGCGGCAGGTGGGGCATGCGTTCTTGACAACCTTGCCGCTGCCGCCGCAGCGGGTACAGGTAGTCTGCTGCTGCATGGCGCCAAAAGGCGTCTGGCGGACGGTGCGGGTCACGCCGCTGCCGCCGCAGTTGGGGCAGGTTTCCGGCGCACTGCCATCGGCAGAGCCGGTGCCGCCGCACTTCTGACAGTTCTCAATCCGGGAGGCGGTAACCTCCTTTTCGCAACCGAACGCCGCTTCTTCAAAGGTCAGCGTAACGCTGGCGCGGACATTCTCACCCTTTCGGGGACCATTTCTGCGGGCAGAGCCGCTGGATGCGCCGCCGCCGAAGAAATCGTTGAAAATGCTGCCCAGATCCACGTCAAAGCCGCCAAAGCCGCCGCCGAATCCACCGCCGCCAAAGCCGCTGCCTGCGGCATAGTTGGGATCGACACCGGCAAAGCCATACTGGTCGTACCGGGCGCGCTTATCGGCGTCGGACAGCACCTCGTAAGCCTCGCCTACTTCCTTGAACCGCTCCTCGGCCTCCTTATCGCCGGGGTTCAGGTCGGGGTGATATTTTTTTGCCAGCTTCCGGTAAGCTTTCTTTATTTCATCGTCACTGGCGGATTTATTGATCCCCAGAACTTCATAATAATCTCTTTTCTCTGTATCTGCCATAATCTCACCTCGTTATCGCCCAGAATAAACAGTCATAGGTGGAGAGCGAAATCACTCCGCTCTCCACCTGCGCATTCATTACTGGTCGTCGTCTACAACCTCGTAGTCAGCGTCTACCACGCCGTCATCGCCTGTGCCTTTGCTGCCGGTATTGCCAGCTTCAGCACCGCCCTGAGCGGCCTGCTGCTGATAGAGCTTCTCGGAGATGCTGTAGAAGGCCTGCTGCAATGCCTCGGTGTCGGCCTTGATGGCAGCGGTGTCGCTTCCCTTCAGGGTCTCACGGAGCTTTTCAATGGCAGCCTTGATGGGGGCTTTTTCGGACTCGGTGACCTTGTCACCCAGCTCCTCCAGCGTCTTCTCGGACTGATAGACAACCTGATCGGCAGTGTTGCGGGCGTCAACCTCTTCCTTACGCGCCTTATCCTGAGAAGCATACTCCTCGGCCTCCTTGACGGCCTTGTTGATATCGTCTTCGGAGAGGTTGGTGGAAGCGGTGATGGTGATATGCTGCTCTTTGCCGGTACCCTTATCGGTAGCGGACACATTTACAATGCCGTTGGCATCAATGTCGAACTTGACCTCAATCTGAGGAACACCGCGGCGTGCGGGAGCGATGCCGTCCAGATGGAAGCGGCCAAGAGACTTGTTGTCTGCCGCAAACTCGCGCTCGCCCTGAAGAACGTTGACCTCAACGGAGGTCTGGTTGTCGGCTGCGGTGGAGAAGATCTGGCTCTTGGAGACAGGAATGGTGGTGTTGCGGTCAATGAGCTTGGTGAACACGCCGCCCATGGTCTCGATGCCCAGAGACAGGGGAGTAACATCCAGCAGCAGCATGCCGTTGACGTCGCCGCCCAGAACGCCGCCCTGAATGGCTGCGCCCACGGCTACGCACTCATCGGGATTGATGCCCTTGAAGCCGTCCTTGCCGGTGATCTTCTTAACAGCCTCCTGCACTGCGGGAATACGGCTGGAGCCGCCAACCAGCAGAACCTTGGAGATGTCGGAAGCAGAGAGACCTGCGTCCTTCATGGCCTGACGAACGGGAACCATGGTTTTCTCTACCAGATCCGCAGTCAGCTCATTGAACTTTGCACGGGTCAGGGTAACATCCAGATGCTTGGGGCCGGTGGCATCTGCGGTGATATAAGGAAGATTGATGTTGGAGGTGGTCACGCCGGACAGCTCGATCTTTGCCTTCTCGGCAGCTTCCTTCAGACGCTGCATGGCAACCTTATCGGTGGTCAGGTCAATACCGTTCTCCTTCTTGAACTCAGCGGCCAGATAATTCATAATCCGCTGGTCAAAGTCGTCGCCGCCC
Organism: uncultured Eubacteriales bacterium; assembly: GCA_905202605.1. Taxonomy (GTDB): domain Bacteria; phylum Bacillota; class Clostridia; order Oscillospirales; family Oscillospiraceae; genus HGM13006. The sequence goes on along the minus strand of CAJKSU010000005.1, from coordinate 9,884 downwards.
AGATGGGTGTCGCCGGCAGTAGCCAGAACCTCGATGATGCCCTCGCCGATATCCAGAATGGATACATCGAAGGTACCGCCGCCCAGATCATAGACCATGATCTTCTGATCCTCTTCCTTATCCACACCATAGGCCAAAGCGGCTGCGGTAGGCTCGTTGATGATACGCTTTACGTCCAGACCGGCGATCTTGCCGGCGTCCTTGGTGGCCTGACGCTGAGAGTCGTTGAAGTAAGCGGGAACAGTGATGACGGCCTCGGAGACGGGCTGACCCAGATAAGCCTCGGCATCAGCCTTCAGCTTCTGAAGGATCATTGCGGAAATCTCCTGAGGGGTGTAGCTCTTGCCGTCTACGGTCACCTTATGGTCGGTACCCATCTGACGCTTGATGGAAGCGATGGTGCGGTCAGGATTCTGGATGGCCTGACGCTTTGCAACCTGACCAACCATACGTTCGCCGTTCTTGGCAAATGCAACCACAGAGGGGGTGGTACGGCTGCCCTCGGCATTTGCGATGACAACAGGCTCGCCGCCTTCCATTACGGCGACACAGCTGTTTGTAGTACCCAAATCAATACCGATAATCTTAGACATAATGTTTTCCTCCTATATGAATCTTTATTTTTTACATAGTTGAAAGACCTTTTAGTTGGCGGTCTGAACCATTGCGTGGCGGATGACCTTATCCCCCAGAGAGAAGCCCTTCTGGAAGACCTGAACAATCTCGCCCTCTTTATAATTGTCGTCGTCGATATGCATCACTGCATTGTGGAGGTTGGGGTCGAAGATATCGCCCGGCTCTCCGTAGACGGTGACCTCCATCTTTTTCAGGATCTCCACCAGACCGGTCATGGTCATTTCCACGCCCTTTTTGTAGGCGGCATCGGCGGTCTCCTGCTCCAGCGCCCGGCAAAGATTGTCGTATACCGGAAGGAATTTCTCAATGGCGCTTGCTTTGCCATCCCGGAACATATTGTCCTTTTCCTTCTGGGAGCGCTTGCGGTAGTTATCATACTCTGCGGCAAGGCGCAGGTAATTGTCATGCTCCTTTTCCAGCGCCGCCTGTGTCTCTGCCAGAGGATCGGGCTCCGGCTGGGGAGCTGGCTCCTGCACGGCCTCGGCGGCGGTATCCGAAGCAGTTTCGGCGGCTTCGGCTGCCGGTGCTTCCGTTTCCTTGGGATCGGGGGTAACCGGCTCCTGCTGCTTTGTTGTTTCTTCTGTCATATGGAATCAATCCTCCTGCTTGGGTGGTTCTGAAATCTGTTTTGGCGCTGCGGCCTCAGTGGGCGCTGCGGGCAGACCTTTTGAGAACATCTTGCCCAGTCCCTCGGCGAAATATGTCAGCTTTGCCGCGACCTGCGCATAGTCCATTCTGGTGGGGCCGACCACGCCCAGCATGCCCTGCATGCCGTCACCCAGATCGTATCGGGCCATGACCACGCTGGTATCCTTCAGCGCCTGAGAGACGTTTTCGGGACCGACCAGAATTTTTACCTGATCCTGTGCGTCCGGCACGGGCAGGGTGGAAATGGTTTCGGCGTCCAGATGGGTAATCAGCTCGGTGGCCTTGCTGACATCCTGATATTCCGGCTGCCCCAGCAGCTTGGTCTGACCGGTGACATAGACGTTGTTTTTCTGCTCCTCTGCAAGAAGCGAAACGGTATAATCTACAATCACGGAAACCAGACTGGCAGCGGAACCGGCGTTCTTCTGAATCTTCCCCAGCAGCTGAGGGGTAATGGCCTCGGCGGGGAGATCGGTAAGGCTGGCGTTGAGTACGGCGGTCAGGCTCTTGAGATCCTGCGCGTCAACCTCTACGGGCAGTTTGATGAGCTTGTTGCGGACGGCCTCGGTGCTGGTAAGCAGTACCAGAATGAAATTATGGGGCGCAGTCTGGATCAGCTCAAAGTGTTCAATGGTTACGGCACGGCTTTTGGTAGCAACGGCATAGGCCGGCAGATTGGTGAGCCCGGAAATCAGCTGCCCGACCTGAGCGATGGCCTTGTCGAACTCCTGCAGGCGATTGTCCATTGCCTTGGAAAGCTTCTGGGTTTCATCCCGGCTCATGCGGTAATCCTGCATCAGCTCGTCAATATAGAACCGATAACCGGCCGGGGAGGGGACACGCCCGGCGGAGGTATGGGGCTGCTCCAGCAGTCCATCCTCGGTGAGCGCTGCCAGTTCGTTGCGAATGGTGGCGGAGGAAAAATCCATACCCGGCATTGCGGCGATGGTTTTGGAGCCAACCGGTTCGGCGGTATCTACGTAGCAATCTACCACTGCACGGAGTATCTTTTTCTGCCGCTGGGTTAATTCCATGTTTCACACCTCTTTCGCTTTTAGCACTCCAACTCTCTGAGTGCTAAGATAAATGTACCACTGCTTTAGAAGATTGTCAATAGGAGATTATGAATAAATTTGAAACAATTCAGAAACCGCGAAAAAACGGAAAAAGGAGCGATAAAGCGGATTTGCTCCGGGAGAAGCTTACGCGGTGTGGGTCTTATCTGCAAAAAGCACATAACAGCAAACGCCCCAATGCGGAACCTCCGCATTGGGGCGCAGTTGATGGACTTAGTGCAGCTCCCGGCCTGCCAGCTCAGCGGCAACAGCGCCGTCTGCCAGTGCGGTGACGATCTGACGAATTTCTTTGGTGCGCAGATCTCCGGCAACAAAGATGCCGGGAACAGAGGTGCGGCAGTCCTCACCGGCGATGATATAGCCGTTGGAATCAATTTCTACCACCTCTCCGTAAAGCGAGGTGTCCGGCGAGAGGCCGATGGCAATGAATACCCCGGATAGAGAGATGGTTTCTGTGTGTCCTGCCTGAGCGACAGTGATGCCGCTGACCTTGTCCTCGCCCAAAATCTCTGTGACCTGAGTCTGGAAGCACACCTCAATATTCTCCTGTGCCATTACCCGCTGAATGAGAGCCGCCTGACCGCGGAAGGAATCACCCCGCACCAGCAGATAGACCTTTTTGCACAGGCCGGAGAGGTACAGCGCGTCCTCCAGCGCCGTATTGCCGCCGCCCACCACCGCCACGGTCTGACCGCGGAAAAACGCACCGTCGCAGACGGCGCACCAGCCGACCCCATGGCCAGCCAGCCGATCCTCACCGGGGACATTCAGGCGGCGGCGGCGTACGCCCATGGCAAGGATCACCCTTCGGGCCTCATAGCACACGTTTCCATCGGTGCAGATGCGCAGGTGGTCGCCCTGTGGCTCCAGCCGGGTCGCTTTTTCAAAGGCGGTGGATACGCCCAACTGTTCCACCTGCTGCCCAAAGCGCATGGCAAGCTCCCAGCCCTCAGCGTCCGGGGAGCCGGGCATGTTTTCAATGACGCCGGTTTCCGCCATCTGACCGCCAAAATTTTTTTCTTCCATCAAAAGTGTGCTTCGTCCGGCACGAAGGCTGTAGAGCGCGGCAGTCAGCCCTGCGGGGCCGCCGCCAATGACGCAGATATCATACATGATCGTTCCTCCTTGGTGGAATGTGATTTATAGTATACCACATAAGCGCTGAGAACAAAAGTGCCTGCCGCAAAAAGCGGCAGGCACAAAAATGTATGTCAGATTATACGTAGAACAGCATCTCGGAATAGCTGGGCAGAGGCCAGTAATCCTTGCCGATGATAATCTCGCAGTGATCCGCAGCGGCACGGAGTTCGCCCATGGTGGGTACCACCTGCTTGCAGTAATACTCTGCAAGCTCATAGGTGCCGGTAATGGAATCTACCTTGCTCATCAGGGCGTCCAGCTTATCTGCGGCATCATTCATATCATCCACATCCTTGGTAACGGAGGTCAAAATCTGCTCCTCGGTCTTGATGGAGATGACTTCGCTGACGGCCTTTTTGGCGGCGGCGGTTTCTGCAACAGAGGACAGGAATTCCAGCGCAGCGGGGATCAGCTGACGGCGCGCCATACCCAGAGTGGTGAGCGCCTCGATGTTGATGACCTTGGAGTAATGCTCCAGCTCCACCTCATAGCGGCTCTGCATTTCCACAGGAGACAGCACGTTCATCTCACTCATGAGCTGAATGTTCTTGTCCGCCAGCATGGAGGGCAGTGCGTCAATGGTGGTCTTCATGTTGAGCAGGCCGCGCTTTTCTGCCTCAGCCTCCCAATCGGCGGAGTAGCCGTTGCCATTGAACAGGATGCGCTCGTGAGCCTTGATGGTCTTCTTAATCCATGCGGCGGCAGTGGCGGTGAAGTCCTCTGCGCCTTCCATCTCGGCGGCGAAGTCCCTCAGTACCTTGGCAACTGCGGCGTTCAGCACGGTGTTGGCATCGGACAGGTTCATGGCAGAACCGGGCATACGGAACTCAAACTTGTTGCCGGTGAAGGCGAAGGGAGAGGTGCGGTTGCGGTCGGTGTTGTCCTTGGGGAATACAGGAAGCACATCTACGCCCAAATCGATTTTTGCCTTGCCCTTTGCCTCATAGGGACTGTCATTGGCAATGGAATCGAGGATGGTACCAAGCTCATCGCCCACAAAGATGGAAATAATGGCGGGGGGAGCCTCGTTGGCGCCCAGCCGGTGATCGTTTCCGGGGGAAGCAACGGTGGTGCGGAGCAGATCCTGATAATCATCCACAGCCTTGATGACCGCGGTGAGGAAGGTCAGGAACTGGAGATTATCCATGGGCGTATCGCCGGGATCCAGCAGATTTTCGCTGCCCGCAGACAGGGACCAGTTGTTGTGCTTGCCGGAGCCGTTGACGCCGTCGAAGGGCTTCTCATGGAGCAGGCAGACAAGACCGTGGCGCTCTGCGACCTTCTTCATCATTTCCATGGTCAGCAGGTTGTGGTCAATTGCCTTGTTGGTGGTGTCAAAAATGGGAGCCAGCTCATGCTGCGCAGGAGCCACCTCGTTGTGCTTGGTGCGGGCGGGAATGCCCAGCTTCCACAGCTCATCATCCAGCTCCTTCATGAACTCGGAAACCTGAGGACGGATGACGCCGAAGTAATGCTCCTCCAGCTCCTGACCCTTGGCGGCGGAATGGCCGAACAGGGTACGGCCGGTGAGAATCAAATCCTCACGCTGCTCATAATCCTCCTTGCGGATCAGGAAGTATTCCTGCTCCGGGCCGACGGTGGAGGAAACATGGGTGTAGTTCTTCCCAAAGAGCTTCAGAACCTTGCAGGCCTCAGTGGAAATGGCCTTCATGGAGCGGAGCAGGGGGGTCTTCTTATCCAGCGCCTCGCCGGTGTAGGAGCAGAAGGCGGTGGGGATGCACAGAACGTCATCTTTTACAAAGGCGTAGCTGGTTGGATCCCAAGCAGTGTAGCCGCGGGCTTCGCAGGTGGCACGCAAACCGCCGGAGGGGAAGGAGGATGCATCCGGCTCGCCCTGAATGAGCTCCTTGCCCTTGAACTCCATAATGGCAGTGCCATCGCCCATGGGGGAAACAAAGCCGTCGTGTTTCTCGGAGGTGATGCCGGTGAGCGGCTGGAACCAGTGAGTATAGTGGGTCGCACCCTTTTCGATGGCCCAGTCCTTCATCACGCTGGCGACAACATTCGCAACATCCAGATTCAGAGGCTTTCCCTCGTCAATGGTGGCCTTGAGGCTCTTGTAGGTGGCGCTGGGCAGACGCTCCTTCATAACGTGCTCGTTGAATACCATGGAGCCGTAGATTTCCTTGGTGTTTGCTGCCATATTATCTACTCCTTTTCAAAAGATCTCCGCAGTGCGGAAGGTGCTTACAAAAAAACAGGCGCCGTGAGGGGGTCCCTCACAGCGCCCTTGCTGTAATGACAACATTATAGCGCGTTTGCCCGTCGGGGTCAACTGCATTTTTGCCGAATTTTATGCAAAATGCAATTTATTTTCGTACACAATGCAAAAGAGAGAAACGATGCGAAATCGGAGCTTTTTGATGGAATATCATCGGATTTTCGAGGGATACGCCGGAGCGGTATTGTATTTTTGAAGGAAATGTGCTATTCTGCCGGTATGAACAGGAGGAATTCCGATGAAAAATAAAGTGATTGCAGTTTTATTTTGCCTTTCGTGCATACTGGCATTGTCCGGCTGCGGCAAGGAAGCCACAGTCAGCGAATCCAGCGCATCGGAGACACCGCAGACTTTTGGCAATACGGCGGTGGAATCGCCAGACATCGCGCAAACGGTGCCGGAGGAGGATAGCTCGGGCAGCCGGGTGACTCCGGCGGCAGAGGAGAGTGCTGTTACCCAGTCGGTAATGGCGGCGATTCTCTGCGATCAGGACGGGCTTACATATGATCCGGAAGACCCCGTGTATTTCTGGCGTGCCGTGGGCTATCTTGTCAGCATGCGGGCGCTGGATACAAGCCTGACCGGCAGCACGGACGGCGCGGTTTCCGTGACACCGGAGAACCTTGACGTTTTTGTTCAGGCAATGTTCGGGGGCTATTCCGGAGAGATTCCGGCGGTGACCGAGGAGGATCCGCTGGTGAGTATGGCGGACAACGGCAATTATCTGATCCATGCGCCGGAAATGAATCTGACGCTGAACCTTGGCGAAATTACCCCGGCACAGGATGGCGGCTATACCGCGCAGGCGGAGCTGAGCAGCAATGGAGAAAATCAGGGGGTATATCAGGTCAGCCTGACCGACTACACCGGCTCGGAAAATGGAAGATCGCTGTTTCACTACAGCCTGACAGGCATTACAAAGCTCTCTGGCTAAAACGAAATATGGGAGCGGGATGCGGAAGCTTCTGCGTCCCGCTCTTTTTCCATGCGACAGGAAATCCGTGCGGCTGCCGGAAAGAAAAAAGAAAAAGTCTGGTTTCGTAGTTGACATAAAAAATCTTCTTTGATACAATTTAGAGGAACAAAAAAGAAGGGATGTGCAGGTGCGATGAAGACCGTGTTGACGGTACATGCGGACTATCGAAAGGCACAGATTCCTGTTGATGATATTGCCTACATTACGGTGGAGGAGCGGAAAACGAAGATCACAAGAGGAGACGGCTCGGTGCTGCGCACCAACCAGAGCCTTAAGGACATCTTTGCACAGCTGCCGGAGGAGACGTTTCTCAATATCAATCGGGGGATCGTGATATCAAAGCGCTTTATTCAGGACGAAAAAAACGGAGAGATCACCATGACCGACGGAGCGAGGTTCCGGCGGCGGGTACGGGCGGATCGCGCCCCCAAGCGCCCAAGGCAGCCTGCGGCGCCCAAGCGGGAGAAGCGGGCGGTGTGTCCGGCGGAGACGCTTGCCCAGTGGCTGGATCCCATGCCGGTTCCGGTGCTGATTATGGAACTGGTCTATGGCTCCGGCGGCGGAGTGGATTTTCTCGTTCGCTATTTGAGCCGGGAGATGGCGCAGCTGGAAAGCGTAACGATCGACGAGATTTTAAACCAGTCGGTGCTGAAGCTCAGCAATGTGGGCAGCCCCAAGTGGATGGCGATTTTTGCAGATGTTGCCATTCATGGGGGAACCAGAGTGATCGAGGACGTGCTGGAGGGGTCGGGGCGGTATATGCAGCTCCGGTGCTACCAGCCCCAGCCAGGCTTCTGCGGCTGCGTGCTGACGGATCTGACCAAGGAGAATAATTTGGTGCAGGAGCTGTTTCGAGCCAGATAAGGATGAAAGCATAAGCTCCCCGCTGCGGGAATCAGTTTGTGCGCTTCGGGAGACATGGCACATGGCGCTGAGAATTACTTCAATGGCTCAATAGGGCAGAATTCGGCGGCGCAGCCACGAAACCATAGTCGTAATGCAGAAGGAATCCTCCCCGGCCTGCTTTTTGCTTCACAGCCCGGGGAGGCGTCTACGTAACTGCTCTCTACAATTGCCGCAGAAATCGTTCGGGCGAAGGGAAAGCCGGTTTTCAAAGGACAGCGGCCTACACTTCATAGCACCGAGGGGTCAGCGGGCTTTACGATCGGAAGAAGACTGGGGTGGCTGCAAAAATACAACAGGGCAAGCATTTTTTGAACGGTAAAATAGACAAATTACGAGGGAGAATTTCGCTCAACCACAGGGCGAAATTCTCTTTTTTTCCCTTGCAGAATACCGTATAATGGAGGTGACGGAATTCGGAAAGCAAGGAGGAATGAACATGAAAAAGGTATGGCTGCGGCTTTTTTCCTGGCTCCTGTGTCTGTCCCTTCTGATGGGCTATGGGGTGCTGGCAGCGGATACGATGCCCATGGACGGCATGGGACCGCCGCCGGACGGCGACATGGGCGGAGGTGCGCCCCCACCCGGCGACGGCGCGCCGGATGCGGCGGCGATCGTGATTACCGATGGTGCAGAGAATACGGCGGCGGAATACGAGCCGGGTGCCTACAGCAGCTATCTTTCCAATGTGGACGGCGTCCTGACCATTGACGGGCTGGAGCTGACCAGCGGGGACTATGCATTCAACGGACTGGTGGCCACCGGGCCGGACAGCGTGGTGCGTCTGGAAAAATGCACCATTCGACTGGGGGTGGACAATGCCGCGACCGATGACGACACCGGCGGCGCAGCGACCAATATTGACGATGGCGCAACTCTTTATATCTCCGATTCGGAATTGCAGGTAGACGGTGCGGCGCGCTATGTCACCGCCAACTACAACGATTCGACCCTGATCGTCAACAATTCCATGGTGACCTCCACCGGCAGCAACGACTATACGGCGGACGTGTCAGAGCCGTTTTCCAATGCGGCGCTGCTGATCTCCGGTACGGCGCGGGCGAATTTCTCCATCGGCGCAACGCAGACCTATTATTATGACTCCGTCTGCACCGCAGAGGGATGGGCGGCGCTGTCTACCGACTCCGCCACCGGAGACGGGCTGGATCTCTATGCCTATAATACCGAGGGCGTTGCGGAGAACGGCGGCTATTCCACCTATGCCGATACCAACTGCCGGGTATGGCTCTATGGCAGCCGTCTCACCGCAGCGGAAATCGGCTGCATTATCTCCAAGAACGGGCAGATCCACGCCTATGGCAGTGACGCAGCTCCGGCGGAGGTCATGCAGTACCATGAGGGCGATCCGGTCAGCACCGATACCACCATTGTGGGCGGACGGAACGCGGTAATGATCCATGCGCCGGATATGATGGGGCAGGGACTGATGGCGGCGGACTGCGGCATGTTCTATGCGGAGAATACGACCCTTGCAACCTCGGATGATCTCCGCTCTACCAAAGATTATAACGACTATGGTGAGGCTGTGGGCGCGTATATTGACGATGTCGGCGGCGATGTGTTCCTGATCCGCTCTACCTCGGCGGACATTCAGCTGAAAAGTGTTCAGATGGAGAGCTATAGCGGCGTGCTGGTACATACGGTGCTGAACGCCGATTCCATGGGCAACTTTCTGGCAGCCGGGGACGGTGAGCAGGTGGAGCCGGTGTCGGTGACCATGAAGGACATGGATGTTGCGGGAGACATTCTCCATGAGGATTATCAGCGGAGAATGACCGTAGATCTGGAGCATACCACACTGACGGGCAATCTGGTGTCTGGAACCATGGAAAGCTGGAATCAGCAGTGGGCAGACTATGGCGAGGTCAACTGGGTGGTAGACGACAGCTTTGACGCGGATTACGGCATAGCTCTGACCGTGGGCGACGGCGCGGTCTGGAACGTCACCGGAGAATCCAGCCTGCGGAGCCTGACGGTGACGGAGGGCGGCAAAATACAGGGGGAGATCACGCTGGACGGTGCGGCACTGGAGCCGGAGCCGGGAGAAACCTATAACGGCGACATTCAAGTGATCGGCAGCTATGGACAGGAGCCGGAGGGATCCGTACAGGAGGAAGCGGAGGCTTCCGAGGTGCAGGAGACGATTGCGGCAGTGCAGCCGGCGGCGTCTGAGACACCGGAGCCGGAGCAGCAGACAGAGCCGGAGCCGGAACCGGCGGAGAGCCACACCAATACCGTGATC
>CAJKSU010000004.1 GCA_905202605.1 uncultured Eubacteriales bacterium | reverse complement strand
CCCGACCTACTGATTCGTAGTCAGTCACTCTATCCAACTGAGCTACTGGCGCATATCTCTCACAGAATGCTAGGGTATTATAGCATCCCGGTTTCAAAATTGCAAGGGTTTTTTCTCATTTTCCGAGAAAATTTTTTCACTTTTTCAGAATCAGTCGCATAACCGGTAAAAACATGATATACTACAGAGAAATAAACGTTGTCCCGCCTGCGAAAAGGGAGCGCAGAACCTGCGCTCCCGGTCATCAGGACATTTTTCGTTCTACGGTATCCACCGCCTGATTGACCTTTCGGGCAGCGGTATGGGTCATCTGTCTGCCAAGGTGCTGCATTTCCCGGTTGCGGGGCAGCATCATTCCCACGGCGGTACCCGCAGCCGCGCCCAGTCCCATTGCCATGAAAAATGCTTTCGCTTCCATGCTCACTCACTCCCCTCATCACCATTCTGCCCGCCTCTCGGCAGAACTATCCCGAAAGGAGCCATGAAATATTATGGGAATTCTTTTAAAAAATGCTTTTGTCGTCGATCCGGTCGCACTGACTGCCGCACCCATGGATCTATTGGTGGAAGGCGAAACCATCTCCACGCTGGCGGCGGGGATCGCCGCCAAGGGTCATGAGATCATCGACTGCACCGGGCTGTATCTTGCCCCGGGCCTTGTAGATATGCACGTCCACTTCCGGGATCCCGGCCTTACCTATAAGGAGGACATCATCACCGGCAGCGCAGCGGCAGCAGCGGGCGGATTTACCACCGTGGCCTGCATGCCCAACACCAAGCCCGTGCTGGACACCCCGGAGCAGATGGAATATGTGCTGGAAAAGGGAAAAAATCAGGGTTTCTGCCATGTGCTCCCCATCGGCGCCGTAACCGTTGGACAAGCGGGCGAAACGCTGACGGATTTTGACGAGCTGGCTCAGGCCGGCGCCGTGGCGTTTTCCGACGACGGCGTACCCGTTACCTCGGCAGTCCGGATGCGGGATGCCCTGAAAGCCGCCAAAAAGCTCCATAAAATCGTCATCTCCCACTGTGAGGACGGCGAGATGGTGAAGAACTATGCGGTCAACGAAGGGGAGGTGTCCCGTCAGCTGGGGCTGCCCGGCCGTCCCGCCATTGCCGAGGATTTGATGGTGGCTCGGGATTTGATGCTGGCCAAAGAGACCGGCGCCCATGTCCATATTGCCCATGTTTCCACCAAGGGTTCCGCCCAGCTGATTCGTCAGGCCAAGCAGAACAGCGTATCCGTCACCGCTGAAACCTGCCCCCAGTACTTCATTTACACCGAGCAGGAGATCCTCAAAAAGGGAACCATGGCACGAGTCAACCCGCCTCTGCGCACCGCAGAGGATCGTCAGGCCATTCTGGAGGCTGTGCTGGACGGAACGCTGGACTGCATCGTCACCGACCATGCTCCCCACAGCGCCGAGGAGAAAGCCCGTCCCCTGCCCGATGCGCCCAGCGGCATGGTTGGATTGGAAACCTCTCTGGCCGCATGCCTGAGCTATCTGGTCAAGCCCGGCTATCTGACCTTGCCCCAGCTGATCCGAAAAATGACCGTGGTTCCCGCAGGCATTCTCGGTCTGGAGGCCGGAACGCTCCATGCGGGCGGCGCGGCGGATCTGTGCGTATTTGACGCAGAGGAACAGTGGACGGTAGACCCCCAGAGCTTCCGCTCCAAGGGCCGGAACACCGTATTTACAGGCGACACCCTCACCGGCAAGGTAAAGCTCACCGTCTGCGGCGGAAAAATCACTCATCGGGAAGGGATTTAGGACAATACCGCATAATCCAGCAATTAGATTTGGCAAAGAATCTTACGTCACAAATTTGTGGCGTAAACGCCGGAGTACTTTATTGTATTTCAAGTTTTCGCAATGGATTTGCGGGAGAAAAAAGCCGCCAAGGCCCGCAGCTGGAATTGTCCGGTATACGCAAAACAGGTACGCTGCCATTTCCGTACTCGGCAGCGTACCTGTTTCATTTCATTCCGGAATCAAATTTCCTGTATCACCTTGAGCTTTTTCGGCAGCTTCGGCAGCGCAATGTCCTTTTCCATCACAATCAGCCGTCCGAACCGTCCGGGGTTCTTTCCCACCTCGCGGAAGCCGAACTTATGATAAAAGCCCAACGCCTTTTCATTGGTGGGAGCCACCGACAGCTGGAGCCGATCTCGTCCCAGCCTCCGATAAAAGCTCACCGCATGGCCGATCAACTGAATGCCCATGCCCTTGTGGCGATAGGCTTCCCGGAGATACAGGAACGGAATATAACCCACGCCCTTCCGGCTGTCCCGCTCCGGGCTGAGCTGGATCATACCCACCGGCGTCCGATCCAGATAGCCTACCACCATGGCGTTGGGATCGCTCCCCATGGTGCGCTGGGCGTCCATCCAAAATCCGGGGCCGTCAAAGCCCTCCAGCGATCCATAGACCACCTCCCATGCATCCTGCCGGTAGCGGATATACTGCTCGATCTCATTTCCCATGGGGGCAATGTGGAGATCCGCCAGACCGGTTTCCGGCTTCCAGCGGCTGCGGGTAAGATGCTCCCGCTCCAAATGGCTGCTGTCGTTCTGGAACACCACCCGGATTTGCTCGCCGTCCCATTCCAGCAGCGTCACCGCCGTATTGTCGCTGCGTCCTGCCAGTTCCCGATGTTCATAGCCGTAAACCAGCCCGCACAGGGTCGCCGTGATCAGATAGCCGTGCCCACAGACCGCAACGGTCTTTCCGGAGTTCTTCTGTACGATTTCCCGCAGTGCGGCAATGCTCCGCTCGCCAACCTGCCGGAAGGTTTCCGCTCCCTCCAGCCGCCACTGATCCGGATGGAAGGTGAAATCGTCCATCTCCTTGGGATTCTGCCGCCAGGCTGTTCCAAAGGGCAGCTCCTCCCATGGGCCGACATGCACCTCACGGAACCGCACATCCGTATGCAGCGGAAGTCCCTTGGGCAGGCACAGCGCCGAGGCGGTATACATAGCCCGATAGAGGTCGCTGGAATACACGGCATCCAAAGGGATGTTACGGAAGCGCTCCCCCACCGCCTCTGCCTGCCGATAGCCCAGCTCGGTGAGGGAGGAATTATACTGCCCCTGCATCCGGCGATAGAGGTTGCCCTCCGCCTCGCCGTGACGCACCAGATAGACTCGCGTCACCGTTAAGCCCCCCAGGTCTGGAGCGTTCCGGTGAGAGAGGAGATTTCCATCACCCCGTGGTTATCCGCCCACTGTTCCATGCCATGAAGCACCTGCATGGGCGCTGTGGGATCGGTAAAGCAGGCGGTTCCCACTGCCACCGCCGATGCACCGGCCATCATCAGCTCAATGCCGTCCTCGCCGCAGCTGACGCCGCCCATACCGAGAAGCGGAAGCTTCACCGCATTCTTCACCTGCCACAGGCAGCGAACCGCCACAGGCAGCACCGCCGGGCCGGACAATCCGCCGGTATTGTTCTTGAGAATGGGACGGCGGGTATTCAGGTCAATGCGCATGCCCAGCAGCGTATTGATAAGGGACAACGCGTCTGCCCCCGCATCCTCCGTCGCCTTGGCGATGTCCACAATTGACGTAACATTGGGGCTGAGCTTTACCATCACCGGCACCGTAGCATGCTCCTTCACCGCACGGGTCGCCGCCGCCGCAGAATCCGGCTGGGTACCAAAGGCTAGACCGCCGCACTTTACGTTGGGACAGGAGATGTTCACTTCGATCAGGTCAACGCCAGCCGCAGAAACCTTTTCGCTGAGCTCGGCGTATTCCTCCAGCGTATTGCCGGAAATATTGGCAATGATCTTCGTTCCCTGCTGCCGAAGCCATGGCATTTCCTTTTCGCAGAACGCATCCACGCCGGGATTTTGCAGTCCCACGCTGTTGAGGATGCCGGAAGGGGTTTCGGCGATTCGGGGGCTGGGATTTCCGTCCCGGCGCTTCACGGTCAGGCCCTTGACGCAGATGCCGCCCAGATTTTCAAGGGGAAAATACTCCGCAAATTCCCGTCCAAAGCCAAATGTACCGGACGCCACCACTACGGGGTTTTTCAGCTCCACGCCTGCCAGATTCACACGCATATCAGCCATCCCAGACCACATCCTCTCCTGCAAATACCGGGCCGTCCTTGCAGACGTGTCCCATGACTTCCTCGCCGTTTTTCCGGATCTTCACTGCACACACCAGACACGCGCCGATGCCGCAGCCCATCCGTTCCTCCATGGAGACGTAGCAGGGAACACCTGCCCGCTGCGCCGCCTCATAGGTGGTTTTCAGCATAATCTTCGGGCCGCAGGCCATCACGGCGGCATACTTTTTCTTTTCCAACATGGCGGCAACACCCTGAGCCACAAAGCCCTTTGTACCAAGGCTGCCGTCGTCGGTCATTACCATTGTCTCCCCGCAGACCGCTCCGAACTGCTCCAGCAGCAGCGTCTTGTCCCCGGAACGGAAGCCCAGCACCGCATCGGCCCGATGATTTCTTTTTGCAGTCAGATACATGGGCGGAACGCCGATGCCGCCGCCCACCACCAGAATGGGGCCGTCCACTGCCGGGAAGCCATTGCCCAGCGGGCCGAGAATATCCAGTGTATCCCCAATCTTCCGCTGGGAAAGCCAGCGGGTGCCGTCGCCCTTGACCTCATAAATCATGGTAATCTCATCCCCCTCCACATCATGGATGGAGATCGGGCGGCGCAGGGTCTTTTCTCCGCAGCGCACATGGAGGAACTGTCCGGGCTGCGCCAGATGACACAGCGCCCGGCTATGTACCGTCAGCGCAAAATAGTCTCCCATGGGCGCGGATGCCGTCACGGGACACAGATATACTTCTTTCATCAAAATAGCCTCTCTTTCCGCAAAATGCCGGGGCAGGTTTCCCGCCTGCACCGGCATCTGTGATTAAAGTATGGTAACGTAGCGGCAGATATCATCCCGCATCCGCTCGGCCTCGGCCCGCGCCGCCGCCTGATAATTCCGTCCGGTGGCGTCCTCGGTCTTTTTCCATGCGCACATAATGCCGCGGGAGGAATTGACAATGGCCCCATGACCAAACCGGTCAAAGGCATACTGCACATCCTTCGCTTTTCCGCCCTGTGCGCCGTAGCCCGGCACAAGGAAGAAAATGTTGGGGTACTTTTCCCGGAGACTTTTCAAATCCTCGGGATGGGTCGCACCCACCACCGCACCAATGGCAGACCAGCCGCTCTTTCCAACCAGCTGTTCCTTATCCGTCAGGCGTACCGCCAGATCCGCCATAGCGGTATGCACCAGCCGCCCGCCGGCAATAAGATCCTGCAGCTCCATGGAGCTGGGGTTGGAGGTCTTCACCAGCAGGAAGATCGCCTTGTCATTTTTCCTGCACAGCTCGGTAAAGGGGCGGATGCCGTCGGTACCCAGATAGCCGTTGACCGTAATGCAGTCACAGTCAAAGGGAGAAAGGGTAGCTTCCCCATCGATGGAGATGCCGCCCAGATACGCCTGGGCATACGCCTCACAGGTGGAGCCAATGTCACCGCGCTTGGCGTCCATAATCACATAGAGGCCCTTTTCCTTGGCGTAAGCCACCACGTCCTCCAGCGCCGCAATCCCCGCGCTGCCCAGCACCTCAAAATAGGCGCTCTGGGGCTTCACCGCCGGAACCACCTCATAGAGCGCGTCGATCAGCCCCCGGCAGAACAGCCGATAGGCCTCCGCCGCACCCTTCAGCGTTTTTCCGTACTTGGCAAATGCCTCGTCCTTGAGATACTGCGGAATGTAATCCAGCTTAGGATCCAGACCCGCCACCGTGGGGTTTTTCTTGCTGCGAATTTTCTCCTGTAACACGTCCATGGACATCGGTAAACACTCCCCCTGATGCACTTGATTTTCTAATGTTAAGTGTACCATATCCGGGGGTGGTTGTAAAGAATCAGAGTCTGCGGAAAAGTTCTTTTTTCGTTTTCTCTACAAAAATGCGGTGCAGCTCGTCCTGAACTGCACCGCTGTCCATTTAATACCCCTGAAAGCCCTTGCCGATGATCTCGCTGGAGTTGGTAATCATCAAAAACGCGCCCGGCTCCGTGACTTTGACAAAGTTCCGGAGCAGCACCGCCTGCCGCCGCTTGGTCACCGCCAGAATTACGGTCTTGTCCTTGTGGAGATAGGTTCCCTCCGCACGATAGACCGTGGCGCTGCGGTTGAGATCCTCATGGATGAACTTTACGATCGGCTCCGGATTCTCCGAAACGATCGTAAAGAACTTACACAGGTTGAAGTTCTCGATCACGCCATCGATCACCAGTGTCTTTGCCAGCAGGCCTGCCACAGAGAACAGCCCCGTCTCCGGCCCGTATACGAAGAACGAGGACACCGCCACCAATGCATCGGTAATCATCAGCGCCACGCCGATATCCACGCTGGCAAACCGCTTGATAATCATCGCAATGATATCCGTGCCGCCGCTGGAGGCATCCATATTAAACAGGATCGCCGCACTGAACGCAGGCAGGATAATTGCAAAAATCAGCTCCAGCACCGGCTGAGAGGTCAGGGGCGCAGTCATGGGATACACCCGCTCCATCAGCCACATACCCAGAGTGCTGAGCAGGGTCACATAAACTGTACGGATACCGAAGCCCCGCCCCAGCACCGCAAAGCCCAGCACCAGCAGCGCAATATTGATTACATTGGTCAGGGTCGTAGCCGACATGGGCATCACCGCCGTCAGCACCACCGCAATACCGGTGACGCCGCCAAAGGAGAAGTGGTTGGGAAATTTAAATATGTATACGCCAATGACCAGCAGCACCGTTGCAAAGGTCATCATCAAATAGTCCTCTATGGTTGTTATAACCTTCCGCTTCATATGTCCTCCTCGTGTGTTCCGCTTTTATCCTTTGCAGCCCCTATTGTACCCAACCGGTGCAGAAAGTCAAGGGTAATTTCCAAACAGCCGGCAAAACTGCCGGGTCAAACGACCCGGCAGCACTTGGTTATTTCCGTCTCTTTTGTATGGCCCCCGTCAGCAGCCGCAGTTGTTATCACACCCGCAGCCGCAGCCGTTGCCGATTCCATTGCCGTTGCCGCAGCCACAGCAGCAGAACAGAAGGATCAGAATGATGATCCACCAGCAGTTACCGAACCCGTTGTTATTGCCACACATAAAAGGTACCTCCCAACAGATATTGCGCCGCTTTCCTGCTGCGCTGATTCATCCTATTCTGTTGGAGCTGATTTGTGACTATCCGTCGGCTTCTTCCTTTTTCTGATTCAGCCGGTAGCTCAGGGTCAGAAGACTGCTGGAAAAGCTCACATCCTCCACCCGCACCTCCGGCACCTCCAGCTTGCAGCCCGTGAAGTTCCAGATGGCCTGTATGCCAACCTCCCCCAGCAGCTGTGCCGTGTCAGCCGCCGCATCTCTTGGAACCGTCAGCACCGCCATGCAGGGCTTTTCCGCTTCCACAAACCGCCGGAGTACGCTGATATCCAGCACCCGAACCGGCCCCACCTGTGTTGCGATCTTATCCGGATCCCGATCAAAGGCTGCCACCATATAAAAGCCGCAGCCCTCAAAATCAAAGTTCTTGAGCAATGCCTGCCCCATATTGCCGCAGCCTACCAGCACCGCCGTATTTCGGCTGTTTAGACCCAGAATTTCTCGGATCTCATACCGGAGCTTCTTCACATTGTAGCCATAGCCCTGCTGTCCAAATTCCCCGAAGCAGGAGAAATCCTGCCGAATCTGCGACGCCGTAAACCCAAGCCGCTGAGACAAGGTAGCTGAGGACACCCGAATGCAGTTGGACAAATACAGCTCCTCCACGCAGCTGTAATATTGAGGAAGCCGTCCAACCACTGGCCTTGAAATGCGCTCTTTTTTCACATTGGCTCCCTCCTTTTTGTATACTATCTTCCATTTGTGAACTATCTGATTATTTTACTGCCCTTTTCATAAATTGTCAATCCGCAAACAGCTGATCCAGCGTCCCAAAGGTGTAACCCATTTCTTCCCATTTCGTGAGAATCTGATCCAGAATCTTGGCATTGGTGGAGGAGGTGTTGTGGAGCAGCACCACTGCGCCGTTGTGAATGCGCCGGTTTAGCTTTTCCATGGCATATTCCTCCGTAGGCTGCTGATCCTGCTTCCAGTCCACATAGGCCAAAGACCAGAACACGGTTTTATACCCCAGTCTCTGCGCCATTTTCAGGTTATCCTGACTGTACACTCCCTGAGGCGGACGATAATAATCGGGCATTTCCGCACCGGTGCAGTCCCGGTAGGCATCCTTCACCTGCTGAAGCTGGGCAGCAAACGCCGATTCCTCGGAAATTGCCGACATATCCGGATGACTCCATGTATGATTGCCCACAATATGTCCTTCCTGCTGCATCCGTCTCACCAGCTCCGGTGCGGAGGTAATATAGCTTCCTACCACGAAAAATGCCGCAGGGGCATTGTGCTGCTTCAGCACGTCCAATATGGTTTCCGTATTGCCGTTTTCATATCCGCAGTCAAAGGTCAGGTAAATGGTCTTCTGACTGGTATTTCCAATATACTTTGCGTCATAGGCCTTCAGCTCATCCGCAGTAGCATCGGCCCTTGGGGGCTGACCCGGTGTTTGGAAGCTCAATCCCCACGCACCCGTTTCGATAACTGGCTCCGCCTCCCGCCGTGCCGCCAGATACATGGCACCCGGAATCAGTACCGCCAGCAGGATTGCCGCCGTAGGCAGCAGCTTTTTCAGTTCAATGGTCGCATACATATTCATCCCTCCGGCAAAGCATATGCGGCCTGTCCCTTCAGCATGCAAAAAAGACGTGCTGCCTGTCACATGCAGCACGCCTCCTTCCTCTGTGTTACCGGTTAAACGCCTCCGTATCGAAGGTGATCACCGTGCGGTATTCCATCCCCGGCTCCTGAATTGCTTTCTCCAGCGCCGACTGAATCTCCTGTTCCTTCCCCCGCAGGGCATCCGGCAGCACCACATCAAAAATCAGGTTGGTGCTTTTCTCTCCGGCTACCATTCGGAAATCGTGCAGGGAAAGGCCGGGCTGAATGGCATGCAGAGCTTCCTCTACCTTTTTCTGCATCCGTTGGAGCGCCGCATCATCGGTCACAATCGGATCGTAATGGATGGTGAGATGAATCCGGTGCTGTTCCAGCATCATCCGCTCCGCCCGGTCGATCATTTCATGCATCTCCAGCACATCCTCCCGGCGATCCACCTCTACGTGGATGCTGGCAAAGGTCTGTCCCGGCCCGTAGTCGTGAACCATAAGATCATGCACACCCAGAATTCTGGGATCAAAATGCTCGATCTCATGCCGGATCAGATGCACCAGCTCCGGATCCGCAGGCGCGCCCAGCAGCGGACTGATGGTGTCCTTGGCAATTCCAATACCGCTCCACAGGATAAACCCTGCCACCAGAAGTCCCACATAGCCGTCCAGCTCCATTCCGGTAAGCCGTGCCGTTACCGCAGCCAGCAGCACCGCGCCAGTGGTGATCACATCGTTCCGGCTGTCTGCCGCCGTTGCCATCAGGGACGTGCTCTTGATCTTCTTCCCCAGCGTCCGGTTGAATACCGCCAGCCAGAGCTTTACCGCAATGCTCATCCCCAGCACTGCCACCAGCGCCCAGGAAAAGCTCACCGGCTCCGGGTACAGGATCTTATGAAAGGACTCCTTCGCCAACTCCACGCCGATGAGCAGGATCATCGCCGCCACCGCCAGCCCGGATAAATATTCGATTCTTGCATGACCGTAGGGATGCTCTGCATCCTCTGGCTTACGTGCCAATTGGAACGCCACCAGCGTTACAATATTCGACGATGCATCCGACAGATTGTTCACCGCATCCGCACGAATAGAAACGCTGCCGCTGATGGTGCCGATCACCAGTTTCCCCAGAAACAGCACCAGATTGCACAGGATACCCACAATTCCCGCCATTGTGCCGTATTTCCCCCGTATCTGTGGATTTTCCGTATCCTCGCTGTTTTTTACAAACAGTCGAATCAGCAATTTTGTCATTTTCTCATCCCCTTTCGTTTATTCTACTCCAAAGAGACGCGCTGTGCAACCTTGACTTTTCCCCATGATCTGATACCATAGAGATATGATTTAGGGGGAATATTTATGATTACACTGCCAGAGGATCACACTATGCCGCTGTACCAGTCTCTGTATTTGCAGCTCCGGCAGGAGATTCAAACCGGCGCGCTGCCCTGCGGAAAAAAGCTCCCCTCCAAGCGCAAGCTCTCCGAGCAGCTGGGCATCTCCGTCAACACTGTTCACAGCGCCTATTGTCAGCTGGAAGCCGAGGGCTTTATTCAGTCCAGCCCCCGCCGGGGCTTCTTTGTGCTGGACACCGGCATGCTGCCCCAGATCAAGCAGCCCGCCCCACAACCCGCCGCACCGCAGGCCAAGTCCGCGCCCGACTGGAAGGTAGATTTCTCCCCCTCCGGCATGGCACGTCAGCAATTCCCCTTCGGCGTCTGGCGCAGACTCATGAAGAACTGCTTCAATGAATACGACGAAAGCCTGCTGCTTCGCACCCAGTCTCAAGGGGATCCCGGTCTGCGAACCGCAGTTGCAGACTATCTCTACCGCGCCCGCGGGGTGGTATGTACCCCGGAGCAGATCGTCATTGGGGCAGGGACCGACAATCTGCTGCTGATTCTGGCTTATATTCTGCCGGACAGCTTTATGCTGGCGGTGGAGAATCCCCTGTATAATCAGGCTCATGCCCTGTTTTCCCGGCTGGGTCACGATGCGGTTGCCATTCCGGTAGACCCGGAGGGCATCCGCATCTCCGCTCTGCCGCTGCGGGAGCAGGTTGCCGTGTATACTACCCCCTCCCATCAATATCCGCTGGGCTGCGCCATGCCCATCGGTCAGCGCACCGCTTTGCTCCGCTGGAGCAGTCTGGGCCGGGAACGGTATATCATTGAGGATGACTACGATTCGGAATTCCGCTATCAGTCCCGCCCCATCCCCTCTCTGCAGAGCATTGACCGTCAGGGTCGGGTGATTTATATGGGAACCTTTTCCCGGAGCGTAGCCCCGGCACTGCGCATTAGCTATATGGTGCTGCCGGAGCCGCTGCTTCGGCGCTATCGGGAAAGCTACCGGGGCTACTCCTCCACGGTATCCGGCTTTGAGCAGGCCGTTCTGCGGCAGTTTATGCTGGAGGGTCATTTTGAAACCCATGTCAACCGCATGCGGATCTATTACCGCAGCCGCCGTCAATGTCTGGTGGATGCACTGGAGCCGTTCTCCCGGTGGACGGACATTCTAGGGCAGCCTGCAGGACACCATCTGACCCTTCGTCTGAAAAACGGTATGGACGAGGCACAGCTGGTGGACTCCGCTGCGAAGGTCGGTGTGCGGGTCTATCCCATTTCCCCCTATTTTCTAGGAGAGGTGCCGGAGGAACACCGGGCCACCGTGCTTCTTGGCTTTGGCGGTCTGACCGATGACAAGATACGATTGGGCGCACAGCTGCTCTTGCAGGTATGGCGTCCCGCTGAGAAAGGAGCCGCACATGAATCCTGACCGCGTTCCCATTATCACATTTGTCGGAAAATCCGGCACTGGGAAAACCACGCTGCTGGAGCAGCTGATCCCCATGCTGAAGGCTCACGGCCTTCGTCTGGCGGTATTGAAGCACGACGCACACCATTTTGAGATGGACAAGCCCGGAAAGGACACCTACCGCTTCACTGCGGCAGGCGCTGATGTGGTCACCATCTCCAATGCGGAGAAATTCGCCATGATCGAGCAGCCGCCTCAGGAGCTTTCCCTGCGGGATATCATCACCCGGCTCCCCCATGTGGATCTGGTGCTGACCGAAGGCTATAAAAAGAGCCGGTATCCGAAAATTGAGATTCATCGCGCCGCTCTGCACCGTCCGCTGCTGGCATCTCCGGAGGAGCTGCTGGCCATTCTCACCGATGAGGCGGTAGATTCCCCTGCCCCTCAGTTGGCACTCTCGGATCTCTCCGGCTGCGTACAGGTGATTTTGCAATACTGCAAGGACTTTTCCAATAGAGGATAAGCAAAGCGGGAACCGGCCTCCGCCGATTCCCGTTTTGCTGTATCGTGCGTCTTAAAATGCCGCCATCAGTGTGCCGCTGCCCATATAGCGCGCCGCCCGACGCTCTGCCGGGACAATCACAAGCTCCTGAAAGCCGCACAGGCTTTTCAGCTTTTTCCCAAGCTCTCTTGCCCGCTCCGGGCAGCCGGAATAGGTAATCACGCACCGCTTGGGCTTCTCCCTCCGCTGGGCATAGCGGCGGGATGCCAGACGGCAGATTTCCTCGGTTTCGGTGCCACGGCTGCGTCCCTTTACATGGAGCCGGCCATCCTGACCGCCCTCCATCAGCAGTCGGGCGCCAAAGTGCGCACGCAGTCTCGATCCGGCACGACTGACTGCGCGCTTTTCCCGCAGCACATCCCGGCGGTCCAGCACGCCAATGGTGCTGAGACTTTCAATGTAGTTTTGGGTTTCCATCACCGCCTGCTCCGGCGCCATGCCGGAACGCAGAAAATCATAGAGCCGCCGAGCAACCGCCAGCTCTCCGCCGAAGGCGGTTCTGCTGTCCAGCACAAAAATACTGCGCTCCGGATGTCTCTCCAGTGCATCCTCTCTGGCACGGCAGGCCGCTTCGTAGTCCTCAGAGAACGCAGGGGACATCGTTACAATATAAACATCGCCGTTCTGCCGGGCAATGGCCTCGGCAAACCGCTGATTCTTTACCTGAACAAAATGGGGGCTTAGCAGCTCCGCTGCCGTCAGGGTAACGCCCTCATCACAGAAAATCATATATCGCATAAGGATTACCTCCTAATATAATTTCTTTAATTATATTATAGCATTTTGCACATGTTTTTCAAGTCCTGAAACACATTTTTCTTTTCCTTTCCGGACATGAATTTCACCTTATTATAATACCATAGTAACATTTGTGTAATATCATTGGAATTCGATGGTTTCTGACGTATTTGACGCGGTTTTCGGCATTCCATGAAGTTTTATATAAAAAAAGTACCTGAAAACCACCCAAATGCGGCCAAATCTATCAAAACTGTTATGAATGCGTAAAAATAAACTATTGTATTTTCAGGCAACCTATGGTATCATCCAAATAGCGGATTTTCTCCGCACCATCACGGTCTTCTGGCATGTTCCTGACCGTGAAATTTTACGATCGAAGGAGATCACACACTATGAAACTGAAAAAGCTTTCTGCACTGCTCCTGTCCGGGTGCATGCTGCTGTCTCTGGCTGCCTGCGGCGGCTCTTCCGACGGCTCTGCTGCTCCTGCCGACAACGGCTCCGCTGCTCCCGCCGCTGAGGCATCCATCGCAGCAAGCGAGGGTACCACCGGCGATACCGCCCCTGCTGCCGGCGGCGAGGTTTCCGTATTCTACTACACCTTCGCCGACACCTACATCTCCAGCGTGCGTACCGCGCTGGACGCTCAGCTGGAGGCAGCCGGCGTAACCTACACCGACTACGACGGCAACGGCAACCAGACCACCCAGACTGAGGCCATTCAGACCGCAATCTCCAAGGGTACCTCCATGCTGATCGTCAATCTGGTTGACTCCGGCTCCGAGGACGCTGCCAACAACATCATCAACATGGCGAAGGAGAAGGACATTCCCGTTATCTTCTTCAACCGTGCCGTTTCCACCGCGGAGGACGGCGGCGAGTCCGTCATCGCCAGCTATGACAAGTGCGCCTTCATCGGCACCGACTACGAGATGGCCGGTCACATGCAGGGTCAGATGATCGGTGAATATCTGGTTGACAACTATGACAAGCTGGATCTCAACGGCGACGGCAAGATCTCTTATGTTATGTTCAAGGGCGACGAGGCCAACGCTGAGGCAATTGCTCGTACCCAGTACGGCGTTGAGGACGCCAACAAGGTGCTCACCGATGCCGGCAAGCCCGAGCTGGAGTTCTATGATTCCGCAAACGCCAACAAGTATCTGGTTGACCAGAACGGTACATGGTCGGCGCAGGCTGCCACCGAGTATATGCAGACCATTCTGTCCCAGTACTCCGAGGCCAACAACAACATGGTAGAGCTGGTCATCGCCAACAACGACGACATGGCTCTGGGCGCAATCTCCGCCCTGCAGAACGCCGGCTACAACAAGGAAGGCGCTACTTACATCCCCGTCTTCGGCGTTGACGC
The DNA here is from genome assembly GCA_905202605.1 of uncultured Eubacteriales bacterium. GTDB lineage: Bacteria > Bacillota > Clostridia > Oscillospirales > Oscillospiraceae > HGM13006. The sequence continues at coordinate 22,845 of CAJKSU010000004.1, read as the reverse complement.
TACCGACGCCGCAAAGGAGAAGATCGCTGACGGCTCCATGACCGGCACCATCAAGCAGGATGCTGACGGCATGGCAAACACCATCGCTGCCGTTGCGCAGAACTTCCAGGGCGGCAAGGATAAGTTTGACTCCGTTGACACCGCAAACGTGGTTGGCACATGGCGTGTAAACATCCCCTACGCTACCTACACCGGCGAATAATCTCAGATGTTTGAGCGGCAGCCGCGCCGGATGGCGCGGCTGCCTTCGGGTATCCCGCTGAATTCACATAAAACGCGATGCCCTATAATCAAGGAGGGACCCTTATTGGACAACAACGCAACTGCCGCTGCCAGCGCTTCCTCTCAGGATTCGCAGGTACTGCTCCGAATGGAGAATATCTGTAAAACCTTCCCCGGTGTCAAGGCGCTGGACCATGTATCCCTGACTGTCCGAGCCGGAACCGTCCATGCCCTCATGGGAGAAAACGGCGCAGGAAAGTCCACTCTGATGAAATGCCTCTTCGGCGTCTATAACAAGGACGAAGGCCACATCTATCTGGAAGGCCAGGAAATCAACTTTAAAAACTCCAAAGAAGCTCTGGAAAATGGCGTCGCCATGGTACACCAGGAGCTGAATCAGGCGCTTAAGCGCAATGTCATGGACAATATCTGGCTGGGCCGCTACCCCAAGATTGGCCCCATTGTCTCTGAAAAGAAAATGTATCAGGACACCATGGAGATTTTCAACGACCTGGACATTCATGTAAACCCCAAGGCAATTATGAGCACCATGCCCGTATCCCAGCGTCAGATGGTGGAAATCGCAAAAGCGGTTTCCTTCCATTCCAAGGTCATCGTATTTGACGAGCCGACCTCCTCCCTGACGGAAACCGAGGTCGAGCACCTGTTCCGCATCATCAATATGCTGCGGGATCGCGGATGCGGCATCATTTATATTTCTCACAAAATGGATGAGATCCTTCGGATCTCTGATGATATTACGGTCATGCGCGACGGCACATGGGTCGCTACAGAGCCTGCCAGTGAAATGACCATGGATCGGATCATCAAGCTGATGGTAGGCCGTGAGCTGACCAACCGCTTTCCTCCCAAGGATAATGTGGTGTCGCCTGATGTCTCCCTGTCCGTCGTGGGTCTGTGCGGCCTTCACAACAATCTGGACAACGTTTCCTTTGAGGCTCATGCCGGTGAAATTCTCGGCATCGCGGGTCTGGACGGCTCCGGTCGTACCGAAACGCTGGAAACCATCTTTGGCGTTGCCGCAAAGAAAAGCGGCACCATCCGGCTCCACGGCAGGGTGGTAAAGAACAAGACGCCTAAGGAATCCGTTGCCAACGGCTTTGCTCTCCTTACGGAGGAACGTCGTGCCACCGGCATCTTCGGCATTCTGACCATTCAGGAAAACACCACAATCTCCAGTCTGAAGAAATACCTGAAATGCGGCCTGCTCAGCAGCGGCAAGATGAAGGAAAGCACCGACTGGTCCATTTCCGCCATGCGCATTAAAACCCCCAATCAGTCCACAAAGATTCGCTCTTTGTCCGGTGGCAACCAGCAGAAGGTCATTCTGGGTCGCTGGCTGCTCACCGATCCGGAGATTCTTCTGCTGGATGAGCCGACCCGCGGCATTGACGTGGGTGCGAAGTACGAGATCTACCAGTTGATTATTGACCTTGCAAAGCAAGGAAAAACCATTATCATGGTTTCCTCCGAAATGCCGGAGCTGCTGGGTACCTGTGACCGAATTCTCGTCATGTCCGGCGGCAAGCTGGCAGGCGAGGTTGATGCAAAAACTGCCACCCAGGAAGAGATCATGACCCTGGCTGCGAAATACGTATAAGAGGAGGACACCAGCCGTGGCTGAAAAACAAGCAACCAAGAAAAACTCCCTCCAGACTCGCTGGGCAAGTTTCCAGAGTCTGTCCCCGCAGGATAAGCGCCGCACGGTGATTGATGTGCTATTTAATAACGCCATGTACATCATCATTATCCTCGCCATTATCTTTATTGCCATTCGGGTTCCCCAGTTTGTCTCGCTGTCTTCCATTGTGAACATCATCTCGCTGACAGCGGCAAAGCTTCCCATTGCACTGGGCATCGCGGGCTGTATTGTGCTCACCGGTACTGATATTTCCGCCGGTCGTTCCGTCGGTCTGGCCGCCTGTATCTCTGCCTCTCTGCTGACAACTACCAACAAAATTTTCCCCGGTATGGGCGTTCAGCCCCTGCCTCTGGTCATTCTGCTGGTGATTGCTGTAGGCGCACTGATTGGTCTGGTCAACGGCTTCTCTGTGGCAAAGTTCAAGCTGCACCCCTTTATCGTTACCCTGTCCACCCAGCTCATTGTATACGGCACCATTCTGCTGTACCTCAAGATGGGCGAGAACAACGGTCAGACCCTGTCCGGTCTTTCCGAAGGCTATCGGAATCTGGTAGCGGGCCCCCTGTTCAGTATCGGCAACGTTGCGGTTCCCCGCTATGTGCTCTATGCCATTATCCTCACCGCACTGATGTGGATCATCTGGAATAAGACCACCTTTGGCAAAAACATGTTTGCAGTTGGCTCCAATGAAGAAGCAGCCAACGTTTCCGGCGTCAACGTCACCGCTACGATCATTCTGGTGTTTGTGCTGGCAGGTATCATGTACGGCATCACCGGCTTCTTTGACGGCGCCCGTATCGCCTCTGTCAACGCCAACACCGGCCTCAACTACGAGTGCGATGCTATTGCGGCCTGCGTCATCGGCGGTGTCTCCTTTGTCGGCGGCATTGGTAAGATTTCCGGCATTGTGGTTGGCGTTCTGCTGCTGCAGATCATCTTCACCGGTCTGAACTTCCTGTCCGTAGATCAGAACGCTCTGTACATCATCAAGGGTCTGGTCATTCTGGTGGCCTGCGCCATTGATATGCGCAAGTATCTGGTTCGGAAGTAAGAGATGGAATCCAAAGAGCCCCTTCGTCCCGGAGAGTTCCCGGAGCAGAAGAAGCTGCGCGGCCTCTACAAGCATGTCAGGATTTCCGTGCGCACGCTGGACATCATCATTGTGTGCGGCATTCTCGCCATTCTGCTTTGCGTCTTTATTGCAACACGAAGCAGCGGCTATACCGTCACCTTTGATTCCGCAGGCGGCAGCGATGTTGCCAGTCAGGTGCTGACCTACGGTGACCTTGTGGAAGAGCCTGCGCCCCCCACCAGAGAAGGCTACACCTTCGACGGCTGGTACTCCGATGACGCGCTGAATAACCGCTGGGATTTTGAACACACGCAGGTAGACGGCAGTCTGGAGCTTTACGCCAAATGGATTCCCGACGCGGAATAAACAATCAAGTGCCACCGCCCATAGCGGTGGCACTTCTGCAAAGGAGCGTCCTATGAAACCGATTTTAGTCAGCGCCTGTCTGCTGGGCGCAGCCTGTAAGTACAGCGGCGGCGACAACCTGTGTCCTCAGGTTGCTTCGCTGGCCGCCATCCGCCCCCTTGTGCCGGTCTGTCCCGAACAGCTGGGCGGCCTGCCAACACCCCGTACCCCTGCGGAGCGGCTGGAGGATCGAGTCATTGCCAGAGATGGTCGGGACGTTACCGAAGCCTATGTCCGTGGGGCGCAGGAAGCCCTGAAGCTGGCACGGCTCTTCGGCTGTGACACTGCCATTCTAAAAGCCAGAAGTCCCTCCTGCGGCGCACAGGGCATCTATGACGGCACATTTACCGGCACGGTGATCCCCGGCATGGGTGTTGCCGCCCAGCTGCTCCGGGACGCAGGACTGCGTGTGCTGACTGAGGAGGAATTGGAGCAGCTGGAGCACTAACCCACGCAAAAACCGGAAAGCGGCGATTTGTCCGCTTTCCGGTTTCGCATGTATTCAGGGCTTCTCTACAAATTTTGCCCGGATGGCAGCCATGATTTCCTCTGCCACCCCGATCTTCCGGAGATACTCCACCACGCCGCCATAGCGTTCGGTCAGCGTATCGATCAGCTCCAGCATAGCGGATGCCGGAGTCTGGAAGAAGCTCTCATCCATCTTTGGCCCCTTGAATTCCGGCTTCTCCTCCAGCTTTGGCCCCAGCTGCATCTCTCCGGAGCGAATCTTTTTATACACCGGCTCCATAAAGACCTGACTGACGCAGTAATCTGCTGCGATATCCGCACGTGCCACTCCGGCAATGGAGAGGAGGTAGCAGGTCATCAGCCCAGTGCGATCCTTGCCGGTGGTGCAGTGATAGAGCAGTGCTCCGGGGCATTCCGCCGCAATCTTCAACACATCCGCCGCCCACTGACGGCTCTCCTCCGCCATGGAAACATACTGCTCGCCCCAGCTGAGCTTTTTCGGCATGGGCGGACGCTTTCCGTCAATGATCGCCGCCTCATGGAACAATGGTCTTGGATAGTAATTCAGCTTATCTCTGAGGTCGCTGGGCCGCGCCTCAATTTCTCCCAAGCTGCGGAAATCCATGGATGCCGTCACACCATACTGCCGGAGGTAGTCGATGTCCGTCCGGGGCAGTCCCACCGGCGCTTCGCTCCGCACAAACACCCCGAACCGGGTCACATTTCCGTCCGCTGCGGGGAATCCCCCAAGATCCCTTGCATTGTACAGTCCTCTGGTCATAAGCCTTCTTAACGGCATTGTCATCTGTCCTTTCTTTCGATGCCTACTCCACTGACTTCAGAGACTGCACCATGTCGATTTTCTTCATTCTAAAATACATCAGGAAATTCACGATGAGCGCAAAAACCAGCGACAGCAGAATTGAAAGCAGATAATCCCTTGTCTGCGCCCGTCTGCCAAACATCACAAAATCCATCTCAATGGTTTGAACCAGATAGCTGCACAGGTATTTGCCGAGCAGCTGCCCCAGCGCAATGCCCAATATCGTCAAAAGGATGTTTTCCCGATAGATATACATGGCAACCTCATGGTCATAGAAGCCCAAAACCTTTATGGTCGCCAGCTCTCGAACGCGCTCGGTGATATTGATATTGGTAAGATTGTACAGTACCACCAGAGCCAGCGCCGCCGCTGAGAGGATGATGATCGTCACCGCTGCATTCACCGCCTGCATATTCTCCTCAAAATCCCGTGCAGCCGCACCCACATTGGATACCGCAGTTACGCCGGCGATCTCCATCATCCGGCTTGCCGCCGCCTCCGTTGCCGTGTCCGAAGGGTCCTTTGCAGTCACCAACAGCTCATTGGGCGTAACGTCCTCGCCAAACAGTTCTTTATAAGTGTCCGCCGTCATGTAGACATAGTGCCGGACGTAGTGCTCGGTGATCCCTGCCACCGTGGCCTGTGCCTTGCTGCCGCACTCCAGCATAATGGTATCGCCCACCTGCAAATCCAGCAGCTCCGCCAGCTTTTCGCTGACGACCACTCCATCGTCCGAAAGAGCGATGGGCGTCTCCGTCTCCAAATCCCGCAGTGTGATCTGCTCCGCCAGCGCATCCGGATCGTCGGTGACCATGATGTAGCCCTCCTGACTGCCCCCCTCTGCCGAGGCGGTCACGGCACGGGCATAGATTTCCGCCATGGAGGCGGTATCCTCGTCCGCTGCGATCTCCTCGATGGTCTGCGCCGGATCAAAGCCCTCCTGATCGTCCAGAGAAACCTGCAGCTGATAGCGATAGATTTCCCCGTACTGGATGCCAATGATGCTGAATATACTGGTGCGCAGTCCCAGTCCCGCAATCATCAGCGCTGTGCAGCCTGCGATTCCAATCACCGTCATAAAGAAACGCTTTTTATAGCGGAACAGGTTCCGGCAGGACACCTTTATGGAAAAACGGAAGTGCCGCCACAGGAACGGGATTCGCTCCAAGAGGATCCGTTTGCCCGCCTTGGGCGCCTTGGGACGCATCAGCGCCGCCGGGGTTTCTCTTGCCGTTGCCAGCATAGCCCACAGGGTTGCGCCCACGGTGCAGAGCAGCCCCGCCCCCAGCGCCCCAAGACTCAGGGGCAGATACAGCTCCAAATGCAGACTGGGCAGGGTGTACATAATGCTGTAGGAAGTGAAAATCACCCATGGAATCAGCGATGCGCCAATTGCCGTTCCCAAAATTCCGCCGCCGATTGCCGCAATGGCGCCGTAGCATATATACTTCATGGCAATGATGCCAGTGCCGTAGCCCAACGCCTTAATGGAACCGATTTCCGTCCGTTTTTCCTCCACCATTCGGGTCATGGTGGTCAGGCACACCAGCGCCGCCACAATGAAGAAAATCACCGGGAACATATTCGCCAGATTCTCCATGCGCTGGGCGTTCTGGTCATAGCTCACAAAGCCATAGTTGCTGCCCCGATCCAGCACGTATACATCTGCAGGTTTCAGCTCCGACAGCTGCTCTCTCGCATCCTCCAGCGCCGCTTCCCCATCAGAAATCTGACTCTGCGCCTGTTCCTCGCTCTCCTGCAGCGCATCCTGCCCGTCGGCATATTCCTGCTCGCCGTCCTCCAGCCTTCTTCTGCTGTCGTCCAGCTGCACCTGTCCATCGGAAAGCTGAGCGGTAAGTGTCTCCTGCCCCTGCGCATATTCCGCCTCTCCCTGCTCCAGCTGTGCCTTGCTGTCGGAGTAGGACTGCCAGCCGCTGTCGATCTGCTTCTGCGCCGCAGAGAGCTGTGCGGAGGCCGCACTGCTCTGGTTGGCATAATCCGTTTCGCCCTGCTGGAGCTGCGCCCGTGCCGTTTCCAGCGCCGCCTGCCCCTGCTGGAGCTGCGCCTGCGCGCTTTGCAGCTGGCTCAGCATGGCGTCATAGGTTTCCTGCTGATAGGGGAGCGTCGCCGGGTCAATGGGCTTGCCCGCCGCCTCCGCAGCCTCCACCTGCTCCTGCTGGAGCGCCAGCGCCTGACCGTAGGCCTCAGTCTGCTGTGCCAGCGCATCGGTCTGCGCCTCGGCAGCTTGCAGGGCGTCCTTCTGATCGTAGAATTCTGTCCAGCTGTCGTCCAGCTGCTGCCGTGCTACGGCAAGCTGCGCCGTAACGGCTGCCTTTTGGCTGTCCAGCTGGCTCTGCGCCGCATTCAGAGAATCCTTTGCAGAATTCAGCTGCGCCCAGCCCTCATCCAACTGCTGCCGGGACTCTGCCAGCTGCGTCTCTCCGTCGGCCTTTGCCTGATCGTATTCGGCCTGTGCCTCATTCAATGCCGCCCAGCCATCGTCAAGCTCTTTTCTGCTGTCCGCCAGTGCCTGCGCACCGTCTGTCAGCTTTTGTCTGGCTTCGTCCAGCTCCTGCTGTCCCTCGTCTATCTGTTGCTGCGCCTCCGAGGTCAGGTCATCATACCGCTGCGCCGCCCGCACCTCTGCGGTGGCGGTCAGCTGCTCTTTCAGGCCGTCTATCAGGTCCTCATAAGCATCGGAATAGGCATCCAGCTCCTTCGCACCGCTCGCAACAACATTGCACACCGTATAATAATCCAATTGAAAGCTGGCTTCCGGCAGCAGCACGTAGGCATCCACGTTGCCGTCTCCAAGGGAGCTGGTTCCACGTTCAATGGAGATATACAGCGGGCTTTGTACCACACCGGTAATTGTAAATGTCTTTCCGGACAGGGCATCGGCAAAATCATCTCCGGGGGTAATGGTCACCTGATCGCCCACATTCGCTCCAAAATAATCCAGCAGCTTCTGCTCCACGGCACATTCATCCGCCGTCTCCGGCAGCCGCCCCTGCGTAAGGATTGGCGCGTTGATGCCGTCATGCGACAGGCTGATTGCCTTGATTACCCGGTCACTGTCCGCCGTGGACAGGATAGCGTCCAAGGACCAGCCGCCTTCTGCTGTTTCCACGCCGTTCACCTGTGAAAAGGCCTCGATGTCCTCCGCCGTCAGTCCAAGGGTAGACAGAATCTGTATGTCCATAAAATTCTGCCGGTCAAAATACTCGTCCGAGGTTTTCCTCATATCCGGCGCCGCCGAGCGCAGTCCCACCAGAAACATACAGCCCAGTGCAACCATCACAAAGATGGACAAAAACCGCGTAAAGGATCCCCGGATCTCCCGAAACAGTTCTTTTCTGAGGCTCCGGTTCACTACCACTCAATCCTTTCTACCGGCTCCGGATGCTCATTCCGGTACATCCTGCTCACCTGACCGCTGCGGATCTGGATCACCCGATCCCCCATGGGCATCAGCGCCGAGTTATGGGTGATAATGATTACGGTCATGCCATCCCTTCGGCAGGTGTCCTGAAGCAGCTTTAAAACCTCCTTGCCGGTTTTATAGTCCAGCGCTCCCGTTGGTTCATCACATAATAGAAGCTTGGGACGCTTTGCCAGCGCCCGCGCGATGGCGACCCGCTGCTGCTCGCCGCCGGACAGCTGCGCCGGGAAGTTGTTCATTCGATCCTTCAGCCCCACTCTGGTCAGTGCCTCCACTGCGTCCATGGGATTGGGGCAGATCTCGCTGGCAAGCTCCACATTCTCCAGTGCCGTAAGGTTCCCCACCAGATTGTAAAACTGGAATACAAAGCCGATGTCAAACCGGCGGTACCGGGTAAGCTTTTTCCCTTTGAGGCCTGCGATCTCCTGCCCATCCACCAAAATAGAGCCGGAGGTTGGGGTGTCCATTCCCCCAAGGAGGTTCAGCACCGTGGTCTTTCCTGCGCCGCTGGGGCCAACTACAATGCACAGCTCCCCCTTTTCCACACGGAGATTTACGCCGTCCAGAGCGTGGATCCCGCCCTTCCCGCCGGGATAGATTCTGGTTACGTCCTTGAGCTCAATAAATGCCATCACAGTCCCCGCCTTCCAATGCATTATTCTGTATCTCTCAATGCAATTATAGTATAAATCCGTAGAAAAGTACAGCAGACATCCGTGAATTTTGTGTGTACGTTCCGTCTGCGGAATTCATTGCCTTTTCGTACAAAAAAGCATATAATAGCATGGAATCAGAGTTTGGTTTCTCTGACCGCGCTTTAGCCCCCTTACATTTGTTTCAAAAGGAGCTGCTTTCTGATGCGCCACTACATACGCCTGATCCGCCCCAAGCACTGGATTAAAAATCTGCTGGTGCTGCTGCCGCTTCTGTGCAGCGGGCAGTTTTTGAATACCGCCCGGCTGGTTCCATGCATCTGGGCATTCTTTGCGTTCTCCCTGCTGGCTTCCTCCATTTATATCATCAACGACATCCGTGACCGGGAAAACGACCGCAAAAACCCCAGCAAGCGCAGCCGCCCCATTGCCTCCGGCGCCGTCTCTGTCTCCAGTGCAATGCTGCTGTTCATCGCCGTGCTGGCGCTGGCGCTGGTTTGCGGCGGGCTTGCCAATGGAGCTCGGATATTCTGCTGGGTAGTTTTTCTTTCCTACTTTCTGCTCAACCTGATTTACAGCTTCGGCGGGAAAAATGTCCCGCTGCTGGACATTGCCATTCTCGTCTCCGGCTTTCTTCTGCGGGTGATCTACGGCGGCATGGTCACCGGGATTCCCCTGAGCCACTGGCTCTGTCTCACCGTCACCGCTGCCTCCTTCTATCTCAGCCTTGGAAAACGCCGGGGAGAGCTGCTGAAAAACCCGGACAATCCCCGCCCCGTCCTCCGCTACTACAGCCGGGATTTTCTGGAGAAGAATATGTACATGTCTGTGGCGCTCTCCATTGTGTTCTACGCCCTGTGGACGGTGGATGCCAGCAACGTCAGCCGCTTTGGCTCCACGGCGCTGGTCTGGACGGTGCCGCTGGTGATCCTGATCTTCATGCGCTACAGTCTGATCGTAGAGGATAAGACCGACGGCGATCCCGTGGAGGTGATTCTGAAGGATCCTCCGCTGCTGGCGCTGGGCTGTCTGCTGGGGCTGATTGTGCTGGGACTGATTTATATTCCATAAATACCGAATTTCACGGGCGCGCTGCATCATACATTGCAGTGCGCCCTAATCTGTTTCATATGTCCCGAAGGGACACATTTACCGCCCCAAAGGGGCGATTTCACTTAGCCGCAGGCTAAATTTCACGTGCCGCAGGCACATTTCATTCGGGCGCAGACCGAACTTCATTGGTACTGCCGCAAACTGCGGCAGCACCTTCTATTCCCTTCGGCTATATCCCATAACCAACTGATATCAAACACCTTCTGTCTCTTATGGTATAATACTTCCATATCGAACAATCGTTCAGGAACAGGAGGAAAAACCATGACCACCCCCTACGAGCTTCTGCTCTCCCCCTTTCAGCTCGGCAATGTGACGCTGAAAAACCGCATGATGGGCTCCAAGTGCGCCCTACAGAGCTTCACCTTGGAGCAGGCGCGGGAATTCTATGCCGGCATGGCAAGGAACGGCGCGGCAACCGTCACCGTTGCCATGGGCGACCACCCGGAACGCAACCTCAATCTGCCCGACAAGGACGGGAGAATGCCCCATATGGACGGCACCGGCAACGACATGCGGGATCCCGCTGTGGTGGAGGGCTACCGTAAAATCGCTCAGGCCGTCCATCAATACGGCACCCTTGCCTCGGCCTCACTGATGGACATTGAGCCAACGGATGTCAACATCTCCGACACCCCCAACTGGGACGAGATTCCGAAACACGGTGACTACAACTCCGCCGTATTCCGGAATAAGCCCGGTATTTCCGCAGAGCGCATTCAGATGCTGATCGACGAATTCGCCTTTCGAGCCAAAGAGGCCAAGGACATGGGCTTTGACATGTGTACCTTCTATATGTCCTATCGCTCCTCCATTCTCGCCTGCTCCATGTCACCGCTTTTAAACCAGCGAACGGACAAATATGGCGGCAAGACCATGGAAGAACGTGCCACCCTTGCAAAGGAGGTCTTCTCCAAGGTCAAGGCCGTCTGCGGCAAGGACTTTCTGATTGAGGCGCAGATCTCCGCCGAGGAGGAGGCGCCGGGCTATACCTTTGAGGATTTTCTGGACTTCTGTCAGGCGCTGGAGGGCTATGTGGATATCATCCAGATCCGCGGTGTAGACGGCTCCGCCACCCATGTCAACGGTCTGAACTACAAAAAGGGACACCCCGCCTCCATCGACTACGCCGCCGCCTTCAAGGCGCGCGGGATCCGCATTGCCTGCGCTCCCGTGGGCGGCTATGGCGATCCGGAGATGATGGAGCGGTTTCTGGAGGAAGGAAAAACCGACCTCTTCGCCATGGCACGTCAGTTTTTGGCGGACGACCACTATTATGAAAAGCTTCAGGCCGGTGCGCCTGCTTCCGACATTGTCCCCTGCATTCTCTGCAACGGCTGTCACGGGCATCACACCTGCTCCGTCAATCCCCGGCTGGGACGGCAGCGGAATCTGTTTGCCCCGGAAACGGCGCCCAAAAAGGTGGCGGTGGTAGGCGGCGGTCCCGGCGGACTGATGGCGGCGCTGACTGCGGCTCGCCGCGGACATACGGTCACGCTGTATGAGGCTGCGCCGGTGCTGGGCGGACAGCTGGTGGCTGCCAGCGTGCCGGATTATAAATGGCCCATTGGGGAATATCTTGCCTATCTGCTTCGGGAGCTGAACAAGGCGCAGGTGACCATTCTCACCGGCACCGCCGCCACACCGGAGCTGTTGAAGGCACAGGGCTTTGACGCCATTCTCTGTGCTCCCGGCTCCGAGCCGGTCTATCCGCCTGTTCCCGGTGCAGAGCATGCCCGGCTGGCGGAGACGGTATTCGGTCATGAGGAGGAGCTGGGTCACCGGGTGGTAGTCATCGGCGGCGCAGATACCGGACGGGATGTGAGCCTGTATCTGGCCCGTGCCGGGCATCAGGTCACCATGGTCACCCGCGGACAGATCCAGCTGGCGGACGATATGCACACCGAGCGGCTCCAGCGGGAATCCTTTGAAAACGAGCCGAACTTCTCCTATGTGGACTTTGCCGCCACGCAGGAAATTCAGCCGGGACGTGTCTCCCTAAGGGTGCAGACCAACGGCGTTCGGGGCTTTATTCCGCTGATGCTCCCGCAGAATGACGAGGATGCCTATTATCGCGACCAGCACGAGGGCGGTCCCGGTGGTCCGGGCGGTCCCGGTGGTCCGGGCGGTCCCGGCGGCCCCGGCGGCCCCGGTGGCCCCGGCGGCCCCGGCAGCCCCTTTGGTACTCCGGCTCCCGCGCCCGCTCCCATCTATGAAGCCCGCATTCTTACGTGCGACGATGTGGTGGTATCCGGCGGACGGAAGCCCAGAAGCGGCATCGCCGAAGCCTTCCGGGGTGCAGCCCCGGTGGTCACAGTCATTGGTGACGCACTGACCGTCTCCAATATCAAGCGCGCCACCTATTCCGGCTATAAGGCCGCAATGGAACTGTAAAAAGCATAACAAAGCAGGTGCCAGGCAATTCCGCTTAGCACCTGCTTTTTCTTCACTTATTGCTGTCCCACTCGTCCTCCCAGCCAGAGCCCCGCCATGACTCCAATCAAGCAGCAGCCCAAGCTCAGGACAATATAGAATGCTCCCAGTCCATAGCGCCCGTTTTGCAGAAGCATCACCGTTTCCAGCGAGAACGTGGAAAACGTAGTAAATCCGCCGCATACGCCTGTTTTCAGAAACAACACGCCACCGGATGGCAGCTCCCCCGCATGGCCAGCGATCAAGCCGATCACGAATGCCCCGATGATATTCGTCAGCAGCGTCGCTCCGGGGAATTCTCCGGAAATCGGCAGCAGACTGACACCATACCGAAGTGCCGCACCGATTCCGCCGCCCAATGCCACAAGCAGCACGTTCATGGATTTTCCTCCAGCCATTCCAGGGCCATTTTCAGCGCACACTCCGTGGCCTCGGCCTGCACCTGCGCCCGATCTCCGGGAAATACATGTCTCTGGCAGAAGGTTTTGCCCCCCGCATACAGCCCCAGAAACACCGTTCCCACCGGCTGCAAGCCGTCACCCTCCGGCCCGGCCAGTCCCGTCGCCGAAAGCGCCAAATCCGTTTCCATCCGTGCCGCCGCACCCGCCGCCATGGCCTCCGCCACCGGCTGGGACACTGCGGTATACGCATCCAGCAGCTCCTGTGGGACGGACAAAAGCGCATGCTTTACCCGATCGCAGTAGCTGACAATGCCGCCGGGAAATACGTGGGAGCTGCCGGGTACCGCCGTAATGGCGGCGGCAATCCGCCCGCCGGTGCAGGATTCCGCCGTGGTAATGGTGAGCTTTCTGGCCCGAAGCTGGGAAACCAGCCGTTCTCCGTTACCGCTCAACCCGAATATACACCGGCTCGGTGTCCTCCACGGCGGCCTTGACCAGCGCGTCTACGTCCATCTTTGCCTCAGCCTTTTCGATCTCCGCCAGCTGGGGGCGGGTCTTGGGATGCTTGGGCGTAAATACTGTGCAGCAGTCCTCATAGGGGAGAATGGACGTCTCCATGGTTTCGATCTTCCGGGCAATGGCAATGATCTCTTCCTTATCCATGCCGATGACCGGACGGAATACCGGCAGAGAGCAGACTGCATTGGTCACCATCATGGCCTGCATGGTCTGCGATGCCACCTGTCCCAGACTCTCGCCGGTGGTGAGGCTCATGCAGCCCAGCTTTTCCGCCAGCGCCTCGGAGATACGCATCATCATCCGGCGCATAATCAGGGTAAAATACTCTTCGGGGCAGTTGTCCCGGATCTCCTCCTGAATCTTGGTAAATGGCACCACATGGACGGTGATCCGTCCGCAGTACCGGGTCATGATCCGTGCCAGATCCAGCACCTTTTCCTTGGCACGCTCGGAGGTATAGGGATAGCTGAAAAAGTGGACGCACTCCAGCTCAACGCCCCGCTTTGCCATCATATACCCGGCAACCGGACTGTCGATGCCGCCGGAAAGCAGCAGTGCGGTTTTGCCGCCCACGCCTACCGGCAGTCCGCCCGCACCCGGCTCTGCGGGACCGTGGACAAAGGCACGCTCTTCCCGAACCTCTACATAGACGGTGTAGTCGGGATTGTGAACATCCACCGCCACCTCCGGATAGGCCTCCGCCAGCCGTCCGCCGATTTCCTGAGAAATCTGGATGGAGTTCAGCGGGAAGCGCTTATCCGCCCGCTTGGATTCCACCTTAAAGGACTTTGCACAGGCGATATCGTCCCCCAGATAGTCCTGACAGGCGGCAAAAATCGCATCCAGCTCCTTATCGCAGCCCCGGCTGCGGCACCGGGAGATGATGCCGAACACCCGTCCGCAGGCCTCCCATGCCCCGTCCAGATCGCAGTCCTCATTTTCCGGCTCCACATAAACTGTGGACTGGAGCAGCCGAATCTTAAACCGCCCATAGGGCTTGAGCCGGCGGCTTAAATTGCTGTGGAGCTTGCCCTCAAAGCTTGCCCGGTTCAGCCCCTTCAGGACGATCTCGCCCATTTTCAGGAGAAACATTTCATTCATGTGTATTTCCTCGTTTTCTTAAAGAATATCAGTGGAATTATACACGATTTTTGCCGGCTTTGCAATCACTCCGGCAGTGGATTTGCCGCACTCAGCTCCCGGTACGTGCGGAGAATCACCACCAGCGCAAACAGAAATGTCAAGCTGTCCGCCATGGGGAAGGAATACAACAGCCCGTCCAAGCCAAAAAAGCGGGGCAGGATAATCGGCAGGGATACGCCGAAAATCACCTCGCGGGTCAGCGAGATCATCGTGGAAGCCAGCGCCTTGCCCATCGCCTGAAGATAAATAAACGTTCCCTTATTCACCATGGACAGGAAAATCAGACACAGGTAGATCCGGAAGCTCCGCACCGCAAAATCCGTGTAGTAGGCGCTTTCCTTAGCGGCGCCGAAAATACCGATGAGCTGCCGGGGGAAAATCTCCACAATGCCCAGTGCGATCATACCGATCCCAAGCTCCCAGAGCAGCAGGTAGGTAAACAGCGTTCTCGCCCGATCCTTCCGCCCTGCTCCGATGTTATAGCCCACCACGGGAATGCAGCCCGCCGCCATGCCCACAGCAATGGAAATGGCGATTTGATAGAACTTCATGACGATCCCCATCACCGCCAGCGGGATCTGGGAATATTCCGGCTGACCGAAAATGGGATCCAGCGCCCCGTATTTGGTACACATATTCTGAAACGCCGCCATGGAAAGCACCAGTGCAATTTGGGAAAGGAAGCTGGTAAGCCCCATGGCAAGATACCGGCGCATCAGCCCGCAAAACAGGCCGAAGCTCCGCTTGTGCAGCCGCACAGCTTTCATGTGAAACAGATACCAGACGCTCAGTGCTGCTGTTAAAGCCTGTCCCAACACCGTTGCGACCGCAGCGCCCATCATCCCCATATGCAGGGGATAGATAAAAATCGGATCCAGCACCAGATTGGTCGCTGCCCCTGCCAGTGTTGCCGCCATGGCAAACCTCGGGCTGCCGTCGGAGCGGATAATGGGGTTCATTGCCTGTCCGAACATATAAAGGGGAACGCCCAATGTGATCCAGAAGAAATACTCCTTCGCGCAGGCATAGGTTTCCTCATTGACCCTGCCGCCGAACAGCGTGAGGATGGGCTCCATAAAAACGAGATAAACGCCTGCAAGCACGATGCTGCTGAGGACACAGAGAATAATGGCGCTGCCAATGCTCTTATGGGCGTCCTCATCCCGTCCGCCGCCCAGACTCAGGCTCACAAAGGCGCAGCAGCCGTCCCCGATCATTACCGCAATCGCCAAAGCAATCACTGTCACGGGAAATACGACTGTATTTGCCGCATTTCCAAAGGAGCCGAGGTAGCTGGCATTGGCGATAAAAACCTGATCCACCACATTGTAAAGCGCCGCCATCAGCAGGGAGATCACACAGGGGACGGCATAACGTCCCATCAGTCTTCCTACCGGCTCTGTTTCCAAAAACACATTTGACTTCTCTTCCATCGGAAAAACCTCCTAAAATACAGAAAAAGCGTGCCATCCTTCGCTGGATTTACGTCCGGAAAGACTACACGCTTTTTTGCCTATCAAAATAAAACGAGCGGCAGCAACTGGATTTACGCAGTTACTGCCACTCGTCTTTTGTATTTTATACGCCTTTTGCCGGTTTGTCAAAGGGAAATTTCCGTGTCCCCTAATTTCTCCCCAGCCGATAGGTTCGGTACTGGATGGCCTCTGCCAGATGCTCCGGCAAAATCTCCGGACTGCCGGCAAGATCCGCAATGGTGCGCGCCACCCGCAATATCCGATCATAGCTTCTTGCGGTCAGGTTCATGGATTCAAAAGCCATTTTCATCAGGCTGGTGCAGGTATCGTCCAGATGACAGTATTTCTGCACCGCCGCCGGGGGCATCGCCGCATTGCAGCTGATTTTCTCTCCCCGAAACCGCACCTGCTGCCGTCCGCGTGCCGCATCCACCCGCACCTTGATCTCTCCGGAGGACTCTCCCGGCGCACGGGAGGAAAGGGCTTCAAATTCCACCGCCGGTACCTCCACAATCATGTCAATGCGGTCCAGAAGCGGCCCGGACAGCCGGGACAGATACTGCTCCACCGACTTCTGTGAGCAGCTGCACCGCCCGGAGGGATGCCCGTACCAGCCGCATTTACAGGGATTCATGGCGCACACCAGCATAAAACGGCTGGGATAAGAGCAGGAGCCGCTGACGCGGGAAATGGTCACCTTGCCATCCTCCAGCGGCTGACGCATGATCTCCAGCGCCTCCTTGGAGAATTCGGGCAGCTCGTCCAGAAACAGAATCCCGTTATGGGCAAGGCTGATCTCTCCGGGCTTGGGATTGGAGCCGCCGCCCGCCAGTCCCGCCGGGGACACCGTATGATGAGGCGATCGGAAGGGGCGCGTAGTAACCAGCGGCTGCTGCCGGGTCAGAAGCCCCATCACCGAATAGATCTGGCTGACCTCCAGCGCTTCCTCCCGCGTCATATCCGGCAGAATGGAGGGAAGCCGCTTCGCCAGCATGCTTTTGCCTGCGCCGGGCGGCCCCACCATCAGGATATTATGGGAGCCGGCCGCCGCGATTTCCAGCGCACGCTTTACGTTTTCCTGCCCCTTGACATCCGCAAAATCCAGTTGCTTTTCCCGGCTTGGCTCCGGCGTCCACGGTGTGACCGGCTCCATGGGGCGGATCCCGGTAAGGTGATCGCAGAGCTGCCCCACATTCTTCGGTGCATACACCGTAACGCCGCCCGCCAGCGTGGCCTCCGCGCCGTTTTCCTCCGGAACCACAAAGGTGTCGATCCCCGCTTTTTTTGCCGAAAGCACCATCGGCAGCACGCCGGACACCGCCCGCAGCTCGCCGCTCATGCTCAGCTCGCCCAGAAACGCCCAACTGTCTCCCGGCAGCCGCAGCTGCCCCGCCGCCGCCAGAATGCCCAGCAGAATCGGAAGATCATACAGCGTGCCGGATTTCTTTGTGCCTGCCGGAGCCAGATTCATGGTAATCCGCGTGGTGGGAAACTTAAAGCCCGTGCTGGTGATCGCCGCCCGAACCCGCTCCCGCGACTCCTTCACTGCCGCATCCGGCAGCCCTACGATGTCAAAGCCGGGGAGGCCGGAGGCAATGCAGCACTCCACCTCCACCAGATAGCCGGAAATACCGGAAAGCCCTGTGGAATTCAGATGCAGAACCATATGTGTTTACCCCTTCCGTAAGCCCGGCGCACAGGCGGCATCAGGTCGTTTTTTCGCCGGAATCAACTGGTACGAACGTCTCAAATGAGACAGGAGATTTTTCCATGTTTGTTACCATTTTATCGCATTCATTGTGAAATTTCAAACAAATCTTTTATGCAACATCACATGGCATTCCGGCGCTTTATCGCATTTCCTTGTGACAATATGCAAAGTTTCAGAAAAATCTTGCAGGAGATTTACATTGTGACCGGTTTTATGGTACAATAAAGGCGCTGCGAGTGAGAGCATCGTGACACATACTCTCACTGCGGGCGAGAGTACTATTTTCCACGCCCAAACAATTCAAGGAGGAATTACTTTGGCTAGAAAGCTGAAAACCATGGACGGCAATAATGCCGCCGCACATGTGGCCTATGCGTTTACCGACGTTGCCGCAATTTACCCCATCACCCCCTCCTCTGTTATGGCAGAGCATATCGACGAGTGGGCAGCCGCAGGCCGGAAGAATCTGTTCGGTCAGACGGTTAAAGTTGCCGAGATGCAGTCCGAGGGAGGCGCCGCAGGCGCTGTACACGGAAGCCTGATGTCCGGCGCACTGACTACAACCTTTACCGCATCTCAGGGTCTGCTCCTGATGATCCCCAACATGTATAAAATTGCCGCAGAGAATCTTCCCTGCGTCATGCACGTATCTGCTCGTGCTCTGGCGACTCACGCCCTGTCGATCTTCGGCGATCACAGCGACGTGATGGCCTGCCGCGGCACCGGCTTTGCCATGCTGGCATCCTCCAACCCTCAGGAGGTTATGGATCTTGCCGCTGTGGCACATCTTGCCGCCATTGAAGGCTCCGCTTCCTTCCTGCATTTCTTTGATGGCTTCCGTACTTCCCATGAGATTCAGAAGATCGGCGTATGGGACTATGCCGAGCTGGAGGATATGCTGGACAAGGAGAAGGTTCTGGCCTTCCGCAAGCGTGCGCTGAACCCCAACCATCCGCACATCAAGGGTTCCGCCCAGAACCCCGATATCTTCTTCCAGACCCGTGAGGCCTGCAACACCCATTATAACGAGATCCCCGGTGTTGTGGTCAAGTATATGAACAAGGTCAATGAGAAGCTTGGCACCAATTATCAGCCCTTTAACTATTACGGCGCACCCGACGCCGAGTACGTGGTCATCTCCATGGGCTCCTCCTGCGATGCGCTGATGGAGGTCTGTGACTACCTCAACTCCACCGGCAAGAAGGTCGGCATGGTCAACGTTCACCTGTACCGTCCCTTCTGTCCCAATTATCTCATCGACGTCCTGCCCGACACCGTAAAGGGCATCGCTGTGCTGGATCGCTGCAAGGAGCCCGGTGCGCTGGGTGAGCCGCTGTACCTCGATGTGGTCACTGCACTGGCCGGCTCCAAGTTCGGCTCCGTTCCCGTCATCGGCGGACGCTACGGCCTTGGCTCCAAGGACGTTGGCACCGGCTGCCTGATCTCCGCCTACCTTAACCTGATGGCGGACAAGCCGCAGGCTCCCTTCACGCTGGGCATCCATGACGATGTGACCCATCTGAGCCTACCCATCACTGACAACACCGACTGTCAGGCCAAGGGCAACACCGCCTGTAAGTTCTGGGGTCTCGGCTCCGATGGTACCGTTGGCGCCAATAAGAACTCCATCAAGATCATCGGCGACAACACCGACCTCAACGCCCAGGCTTATTTCCAGTATGACTCCAAGAAGTCCGGCGGCGTTACCATTTCCCATCTGCGGTTTGGCCCGGAGCCGATCCATTCGAGCTACTATGTAACAGCCTCCGACTTTGTTGCCTGCCACAACGCTTCTTATCTGGAGAAGTATCCTATGGCACAGGATTGTAAGCCCGGCGGCACGTTCCTCATCAACTGCTCCTATAACGTAGAGGAGCTGGGCAAGGTGCTTCCCGTGGAGGCCAAGCAGTATATCGCCAAGAATCACGTCAATGTCTATACCATCGACGCGGTAAAGATCGGAAAAGAGCTGGGGCTTGGCACCAAGTACAACATGGTGCTGATGTCCGCCTTCTTCAAGCTGGCAAACATCATTCCCATTGACGACGCCGTTCGCTACATGAAGGAAGCCTGCCAGACCTCTTACGGCAAGCTGGGCGATGAGGTCGTAAACAAGAACAAGAACGCAGTGGATGCCGGTCTCACCGGTATCGTCAAGCTGGATATCCCCGCCGATTGGGCCACCACCACTGAGGGCGGCGCTGAGGCCCTGCCCGCTGCCTCCGGCAATCCGGTGCTGGACACCTTCGTAAAGGACGTTCTGATTCCCGCCAATGCACAGCGCGGCGACGAGATCCCCGTGTCCAAGCTGATGCCTCAGGCCGACGGCTCCCTGCCCTCCGGCACCGCTGCCTTTGAAAAGCGCGGCATCGCCGTAGAGGTTCCCGTATGGCTGCCGGAAAACTGCATCCAGTGCAACCGCTGCTCCTATGTCTGCCCCCATGCGGTCATCCGTCCCTTCGTGATGAACGATGAGGAGCTGAAAAACGCCCCCGAAGGCACCAAGGCCGTAAAGATGCTGGGCAAGGGTACCGAGGGCATGCACTTCTCCATCGCCATTTCTCCCATGGACTGCACGGGCTGCGGCTCCTGCATCAACGTCTGCCCCGCCAAGACCAAGGCGCTGACCTCCAAGCCGCTGGCCGAGGCCATGGGCGATGAGCCTGTATTTGAATACGCCACCAAGACCGTTACGGAGAAGCCCGTTCCCTTTAAGTCCGGCACCGTGAAGGGCTCTCAGTTTAAAACACCTCTGTTCGAGTTCTCCGGCGCCTGCGCCGGCTGCGGTGAAACGCCTTATGTCAAGCTCATTACCCAGCTGTTCGGCGACCGCATGCTGATCGCAAATGCCACCGGATGCTCCTCCATCTGGGGCGCCAGCGCACCGTCCATCCCCTACACCGTCAACAAATGCGGCAAGGGTCCCGCATGGGCAAACTCCCTGTTTGAAGACAACGCCGAGTTCGGCTACGGCATGATGCTGGGTTCCCAGCAGCGCCGGGCAAAGCTTCAGGGTCTGGTTGCCGATCTTGTAAAGGAAGAGCTTCCCGCCGATCTGAAGGCTGCCGCCGAGAACTGGCTGGCTGCCAGCAACGAGGGCGAAGGCTCCCGTGAGCCCTCCGCCGCTTTCGAGGCCGAGATTCAGAAGTATCAGGCCGAGGTTCCCGCACTGGGCGAGATCGCCGACATGACCGATATGCTGGTGAAGCCCTCTCAGTGGATTTTCGGCGGCGACGGCTGGGCCTATGACATCGGCTACGGCGGACTGGATCACGTTCTGGCGCAGAATCAGAACGTCAACATCTTTGTGCTGGACACCGAGGTTTACTCCAACACCGGCGGACAGGCCTCCAAGGCGACCCCCATCGGCGCTGTGGCGGAATTCGCCGCCGCCGGCAAGGCCGTTAAGAAGAAGGATCTGGCGCAGATTGCCATGACCTATGGCTATGTCTACGTGGCGCAGATTGCCATGGGCGCTGACTATCAGCAGACCCTGAACGCCATCATGGAGGCTGAGGCCTATGATGGCCCCTCCCTGATCATCGCCTACGCTCCCTGCATCAATCATCACGCTAAGGCCGGCATGGGCAAGGCCATGCAGACCATGGAGCGTGCCGTCAAGGCCGGCTACTGGCATCTGTTCCGGTTCAACCCGGAGAAGGAAAAGCCCTTCACTCTGGATTCCAAGGAGCCCACCGACAAGTACAATGACTACATCATGTCCGAGAGCCGCTACAGCTCTCTGGCAAAGAGCTTCCCCGAGCGAGCCAAAGAGCTGTTTGCGGAAGCCGAGGAGTTTGCCGCAGAGAAGTATCAGGATCTCACCAAGCGTCAGGCAAATCAGTAACCCATCCATTTACTCCGGAGAGCAGCCGCTCTCCGGAGTTTTTCCGCCCTCACGAGCAAAAGTACGCAAATCCTGCATTTTTTCATTTTTTCTATGTGATTTCTCCGGATTTTCAAGAAAATTGCTGCATTTTTTATGCCATACTCCGTATTTTTGCACCTCCCAGCAAAATTCCTGCAAAAAATCTGTTTTCCCTCTTGACACGCCGGAGAGAATGTACTAAAATAAGCGGGTAGCAGGACGTATGATACGTTTTGTGACAAATGGTACGTTGGTGTGTCACCCGGTGTGCCGTTTACCATGCTTCCCGTTCCGTCTGTCTGTTCAGGTCACCTCCCTGAGTCGTAGCCAGACAGCCGCCTGTCGGGAGCTGCTGAGGACGACGAATTATTTTGCTCTGCGCAAAATGATTCGTCTTTTTCCTACACTGCACTTGAATTTTACAGATATTTTGTTATACTTAATAGAAAAGAAAAGCGAATACTGTTTCCATGTGTTCCATATATAGGTGATACAACATGAGCTCTTCCAATAATCTGATTTTAAATGCAAAACTCTCTCTTGACAGCGATGTGCCGCTGTATAACCAGCTGGTGGCAATCATTAAGCGCCACATTTCCGCAGGGATTCTGGTACCCGGCGATCTTCTGCCCTCTGAGTCCGAGCTGTGCAAGGCGCTTTCTATCTCCCGCTCCACTGTCCGTCAGGCCATTGGCGCGCTGGAGTCTGAGGGTCTTGTGGTACGTCGTCAGGGTAAGGGTACCTTTGTTGCCGAACCCAAGGTGCATCGAAAGACCGAGCGCGTCTATTCCTTTACTGCGGAAATGACCGCCATGGGTCTGACACCCTCCTCTGATCTGATTGAGTTTACCATCATCACCCCCACGCCCGACATTGTAAAAATGCTGGAGCTGCGCAACAGCGATACCAAGGTCTATAAGTTCACCCGTATCCGCAAGGTCAATGGAGAGCCACTGATGCTGGAGACATCCTTCTATCCCCAGTACATCTATCCCAATCTTACCCCCGAGCTTCTGACCACCCACTCCTTCTACTCTCTGCTTTATGATGTGGGCGTCATCCCATATACCGCAGTGGACTCCTATGAGGCAGTGAAGTTCAGCAAATCCGATGCAGAGCTGCTGCACTGCCGTGCGGGCAGCGCAGGCTTCTTCGTCCAGCGGCAGACCCGCACCGAAAGCGGCGAATGCTACGAATTTACGCAGACCTATATGCGCGGTGACCGCGCCTCGCTGGACATTGTCCTCCATAAGGACGGCGTGACCTTCTCCCGCAGCGTAGACAAGACTCACACCTGATGATCCTGTTTTCCACGAAAGCCCCCGGAATTCCGGGGGCTTTTCAGCGTGTCAAAAAAGTCTTTTTGCCCCGCTGAGCTGCGGATTTTTGACATTCAAAAAGTTCAAAAATGCATTTGATTGGACGCGAAGGGCG
>CAJKSU010000003.1 GCA_905202605.1 uncultured Eubacteriales bacterium | reverse complement strand
CGGCACGTCCGGTGGTGTGGGAGGGAGCGAGGTGCAAACCCGCTCTCTACCCGATTCAGTCTGAACGCTGCGGCTAATCCGTAAAGGGCAATGCTTCTGGGGAGGTTGCCCGTGAATGCGCATGCTTAGCCGTCAGCATCTTTTGATGGCGGAAATAGAGCCATGTGAGTGCTGCAGTCGTCACGGCCCAGCTGATGGGATAAACGATCATGAGCGTATCAAACGTCGGATCAGCGGCGAAAACCGTATAGACCCAGACGATGCGGATCGAGCAGATGCAAAAGAGCGTCACCATCGCGGGCGGCATGGAATAGCCGTAGCCGCGCATCGCATCCGAAACGGTTTCCATCACCACGCTGATGGGTTCAGCCAGCACGACGAGGAGAATTCGTGTAATGGCAATTTCCATCACGGCTTCGCTGTGCGTAAAGAGGCTGAGGATGCTTCGTTCGAAAATGAGCACAACCGCGATCATCATCACGGAAGCACAGAAATTGAGCCCCATTGACACCCAGGTAGCCCGTCTGCAGCGCGCCAGATTGCCCGCGCCGTAGTTCTGACTCACGAAGGTGGTGGCCGCCAGACCGAACGCGTTGATAAAGCAGTACACATTGATCTCAATCGTGAATGCGGCTACTGACCCCGCCATCACGTCCGCTCCCAGGCTGTTGATAGCCGCCTGAATGATGAGGTTGGAGAACGAAAAGACCGCCCCCTGAACGCCCGCGGGCCAGCCGATGCGGATGATCGAACGCAGCGACACGGCGTCTGGCTTCAGAAGCCGGCGAAGTTCAAGTCTGAGCGGTCCCGTCATGCGGCATTCGCGCCAGAAAAGAATCCCCGCGGCAAGCGCATTGGCGAGAACGGTGGCAAAGGCCACGCCCCCAGTGCCCATGTCGCAGACCAACACAAAAAAGAGATTGCCGGCGATATTGAAAATCGTGGCAAAGCAGAGTGCCCAAAGCGGCGTTTGGGTATCCCCTTGACTGCGATAAACAGCGGCCAAAAAGTTGTAGACCGCAATGAAGGGCATGCCCAGCAGGTAGACCCGCAGGTAAAGTTCAGAATCGGCCTGCACCGATTTGGGCACTTCAAGGCAGGCGATGATCCAGTCCGCCCCGATTTCGCCCGCGATCGCCATGACCACGCCGAAGACAACCGCCACATAAAAAGCCGTGTGAACGCCACTGCTCGCCCGCTCTTCATCGCGCATGCCTAAGGCTTGAGCGACCACCACATTTGCGCCGAGCGCGAGTCCCATACAGAGACTCACGATTAATCCGATGATCGGGACGTTGTTGCCTACGGCCGCCATGGCCTCGTCTGATACAAAGTGCCCGAGTACGGCGACGTCGGCGGCGTTGTAGAGCTGCTGGAGCACGCCGGTAAAGGCGAGCGGGAGCGCAAAGAGGATCATCTTGTCCCAGATGGATCCGCTGAGCATGTCTAATTTGCGAGTTCTGCTCATAAGCGAAAGATAAGAGCGCAAAAGAAAGCAAGCGCCCTGCTGACGGCGGATTCAGCAGGGCGGCTGCGAAAGGACTTATTTTAAAGGGAGCTCGGTATCTTTCGGTATCCGCAAAAGATCTCAGCTCCCCCTATTCCAGTGCTCTGTCGGACGATTGAGTTGTCCCTGAAGTTGTTCCGGATCTTGGCCAAAATTCGTGAAGGCCCTTGTGCATTCATTAAAAATCGCAATGACGCGATTGAGGGGTGCAGTCTCGGACGGGGCAAATCGGCTTGATGGATTGCAGTCCTTCGGGGCAGCCGAGCTTCGCGGGAAAGTTTGCACGAAGCTCGGATTCCTTCAAGTTTCACGCGTAGCGAATGAGCGAGAGGAGAAGGACAGCGGCGAACCCCGAAAGGAGCGGTACGCAGGTGCGCTTTACCACCATGAGCGGGTTCACCTTCACCACGGCAGCAACGATGATCACTACGGCAGCTACGGGCGAAGCCGCGCGGATGACGTTGGAGGTGAGCTGCATGGGAAGTGCAACCATAATCGGATCGATACCTGCTTTGTCGGCGATTTGCGGAATGAGTTCAATGAAGGAATAGAAAACCGCGTTGCCCGAGCCGCTCACGAATGTGATGAGTGCGGTGATGCCGGAAAAAACGAGCATCAGACCGGCGCCGGCATTTTCTACGCCCGTGACCAGACCAGAGATGGCATCGATGAGTCCCATGGCCTTCAAGCCAGCCACCATCGTCGAGGCTGCGACGATGAGTACCACCACTTTCGAGAAGCCGTCGCCCATGCCGTTGAAAAAGGTCGATACGTCCTTCATGGCAGCTTTCACGTCGCGGCGGCGGATGGTTTCCGCAATGAAGGCGAGCGCAAAGGAAAAGAGCGTGATCTCAACGAGCCCGACCTTCGCGTGCTTGAAGAAGGCCCAGAAGAAGATCGTGAGTCCGAGCGGCAGCACGGGGAAAACGGCATACCACGCGGGCGCGTCAGCCTTGACTTGGCGGAGTTCCGACTCATCTACCGCCGCCTTGATTGCGCCTTCGGTGCGGTCGAGGTGCTTCTGCCAGAAATAATGCACGATGCCCATCACGATGATCGCCGGAATGGAGATCACGGCGTGATGGTAAAAGACATAGTCGACCACATGATCAAAGCCGAGCACCCGGGCTGCGACTACATTGTCTCCGCCCAAAGGCGTCGGCACAATGGTTGCCGTTGTGGCAATGACGCCGGCAGCGGTGAGGGGCGTCATCTTGGCGGCTTTAAGCACCGGATAGAGCGTTGCCATCAGAATCACGGCGAGCGACGCTGCGCTCGGAATGATGATGGAGAGGAGCGTCCCCAGCCAGAACACCAAGGGCACCAGGATGTAGGGAGACTTCACGGCCGCGAGCGGGCGGCTCAGAAGTTCGATCACCTTGTCGTTGGCGCCGATTTTGGACATGTAGGCAGCAAAGCCGAAAAGCGTCAGGATGATGAGACCCGCGTTGGCGTACTGCTTGATGAAAAGATCCTTGACGGCCTTGAAGGGATCCGCCCAGGCGAGTCCGGAGGCATCTTTGCCCGTCAAAACGTCACTCCCCATGATGAGCGCGGCGTACATCAAGAGGAAGCCGGCCGCAAAGAGCACGACTTTGGCATCGTAGTTTTTGGCAATCGCCCAGCCGGCGAGCACGAGGATGAGAATGGCGAAAATAGTGGCGAACATGACGGCGTTCGGGCAGTACGTTGGAGGAATCGTGCCGGGCGGGGTCAAGAGCGCTCCGCGCACGACGAAAAAAGGAAAGCGGCGATTCTCTCGCAAATTGACTTGAGTCTCAAGTGCGGAGAAATCATGAAGCGCGTAATCGTTTACCCGAGGCCTTGACCAAACGGAAACGTTCGTCTATAGATTGTGCCTCCCAACACTTAAAAGAATGACCCTTATGCGCAGCACCAACCCCGGCTTTGTCCCAGACTCCCCCTTCACCCGTGAACTCACCGCCAAGCAGCTCGCCTTTTTTTCCGCTTTTCCAAAGGCTGAACTTCACTGTCATCTTCTCGGCACGACGAGCCGGGAAACCTTCATTGACCTTGTCCGCGATTCCGACGCTCCGATTTCCATGGCTGAAATCGAAGGCTTTTACACCCGCGGTGAAAAGCCCGTGGGGGTGCTGCGCATCTTCCGCGCACTGGAATCGTCGATCCTGAAGAAACCCGAATATTTAAAGCGCATTACGCTCGAGCACCTTGAACGCACGGCTGCTCAGGGCGTGCGCTACATCGAACTCTTCTGGAACTGGACCGGCCTCAAGCACTTCATGACCTATGCCGAAGGTCAGGACGCTATTGTGGCCGGCCTGATCGAAGGCGAAGAAAAATACGGCATTGTCGGCCGCCTCGTGCCGTCGATTGACCGCGAAGCGCTCCCGGAAGATGCGGTTGAACTGGTGCGTGAAATGACCGCTCACCGCTCTCCCTGGGTCATCGGTCTGGGGATCGACTACCGCGAAACGCTCCACGAACCCGAAAATTTCTGGAAAGCCTATCGACTGGCACGCGATGCCGGCTTTAAATTGACCGCGCATGCGGGCGAATTCGGCGAACACTGGCGCAATGTGGAAACCGCCATGGATCTCCTCGAGTGTGAGCGAATCGACCACGGCTACACGATTACAGACAATCCGGAGCTCGCTGAGCGCGCCGCGGATCGGGGCATCCCTTTTGCCGTGGTGCCGACCAATTCCTACTATCTGCGCACTTTCACGGATGAAGAATGGGCGGTCAAGCACCCGATCCGCCGCATGGTTGAGCTCGGTCTCAAGGTCTTTCCCAACAGTGATGACCCGACGATGCACCATATCTCCATTTCTGAGGGCTGGCTTTTGATGATGAATTGGCTGGGATTTTCGCTTGCCGATCTGCGGGGATTCTTAGCCAACAGCATTGATGCTGCATGGGTTGACGATGAGACGAAGATCGTCTGGCGTCAATTGTGGCTCCCTGAATTTGACCGTTTGGCCCGCGAAGCGTTTGGTGCTGACTGCCTGCCGGCAGCTTGAAACGGATGTGCTCCCGATGGCGTTTGGCATGATTGATCAAGCTTGAAACACCGTCGGCACACTGCTTTTCAATGTATCTTCGAGCTGCTGCGGAAGTTAAAGCACTCGCAGCAGCTTTTTTTCTGCCAGACCTTCTTCATCGGCTTTTAAACGTCTGCCTGAACAGAGCGCCGTCGCGGCCTTTCTGCTGTGTCCAGCGGCAGACACCGCAAAGGGATATTGCGCAGATCGCAAAACTGCCAATGCCAAAGCATCCTAAGGGCAAATCGCCCAGCCTCGATCTTTGACAGCCCTCCCCGTCAGTCAGTGCTCCGCTTCAGCCGCCGCGGCTTCAGCCTGAGCCGCCGGACTTTCGTCAATACGTCCTTGATAGAGCGGAATAATCCGCTGGTTGGAGCTCCCGCGCCAGGCGCCCTGCTTCTCGAGGTGAAGCTTTTGCACATAAGCGCCGTCAACGAGCCGATCAATGTAGGGCAAAAGCCTGCTCTTTTCCACGTGCTTAAAGGTCCTTCCGGTCCACGCCCAGACGGTTTTATCTGGGAACCGTTCCTTAATGCGCTCGAGGAGCCCGGCCAAAACCGCTTCGTGCTCCGGCTCAAACGGGTCGCCGCCCAGCAGCGAAAAACCAGCAATCCACTTCGAATCCAGCGCCTTCATGATCTGCGCTTCTGTTTCCGCTGTGAATGGGCGTCCAGCCGTAAAAGACCAGCTTTCTTTATTGAAACACCCTTTGCAGCGAAGCGTGCAGCCGGAAACAAACAGCGAAACGCGCACGCCGGGGCCATTGGCGGTGTCGTAGGCGGATAGACCGATGTAGTTCATGACGAAAGAAATAAATAAATCGGGGGAGCTCAGCCGGAACTCCCCCGAGGAACCTTAAAGACCGCTGCTGCGGTCTTTAAAGGTTTTACATGCTCTTGCGGTTGTGGATCTCAGCCATTTTCCCTTCATTCATGCGGGAAACGCCGTTCACATTGCTGTAGCCGAGGTAGCCGCAGACGCGCGAGATCACGGAGAGGTTTGAGCTCCCGCACTTGGGGCAGCGCATGAGCACATTGGTGCTGTGTGTGCCGCAGTCGCCGCAGTAAGCACTGTCAAAATTCACGCCTTGGTAGAAGCCGAGCTCCATGCCGCGTTGGATGACGGCCTTCACCGCATCCGTGTTCTCAGGATTGTCGAGACGCACGTACTGAATGTGGCCGCCTTCGCACAGGTGAAAGTCCTTGAACTCGTGGTCCTGCTTCTCAAAGGGCGTGATTTCTTCGGTCACGTTCACATGGAAGGAGTTCGTGAAGTATTCAGGACTGTAGTGCGGCGTATGGCGGAAGACATTGTCAATGCCTTGCTTGGCGCAGAAGGCGTCGTACTGCTTGGCCTGCGTCGCGCAGAGGCTTTCGGCGGGCGTGCC
The DNA here is from genome assembly GCA_905202605.1 of uncultured Eubacteriales bacterium. GTDB lineage: Bacteria > Bacillota > Clostridia > Oscillospirales > Oscillospiraceae > HGM13006. The sequence continues at coordinate 35,219 of CAJKSU010000003.1, read as the reverse complement.
GTAGATCGCATAGAGCCACCCGTCTTCCTTCTTGAAGACGTTGATGCGCGCCTGCAGATGGCGGAGCACTTCTTCGGAGAAAGCGCCGCCCTCTTCAAGCAGACGCTTGCCCGTCCAGAGGAAGGTGGCTTCATCGAGCGCCGTGATGCCGAAGGACGCCGTCATGTAGCGGACCAGATCGCCCACTTCATCGTCGGGATCCTTCGTGCCCTCATAGAAGCCCCCCTGCGTGAAGGCGAGCGGGTTTGAAGAGCACTTCTGGCGGCGGATGATGTCGTAGCGCTTCTTGAAGAATTCGCGGATTACTTCCAGACGCTCGTCGAGTTCCGTCCAGAAAGCGGTGCGCCAATTGTCAGGATGTTCGAGCTGCACCAGGCGGATGATGAGCGGAATATTGAGGCTCACAGCGCCGATGTTGCAGCGGCCGATTGCCACATAGCGGCCCTTTTCGTCATGCCAGGGCGAGAGATACGCGCGGCAGCCCATCGGGCTCGTAATGACGCCGTGTTCGCGGAAGAGCTTCGAAACCGTGCCGTAGTCCGATGAGAGCGACAGGTAATCCGGATACATGCATTCGGTCGAGGTCTTCACGGCCTCATCGAAGAGCGCGGACGAATACTGGTCGGCTGCAATCTGCGGCGCATCGTACAGATAGACGAGCTTCGGGAAGACCACGGGCTTATGGTGCGGACCGTGGCCGTTGCGGCGAACCTGCAGCATGACCGTGTTGATCTTCGAGAGCCACTTGCGCTCAAAGGGCGCGTAGTCCTTTAAGTTCCACTGACCAAAGGAAATCGTCGTAAAAGCGAAGTCACCGCGCGAGCACGGCACGGTATTGAGCTTAAGCTCAAGCGACTGGAAGCCCTGCTCAAGCTCGCGGGTGACATCCTTGTCGCTTTGTTCTGCGGCCCGTTCTTCCGAAAGGCCGAGCTCAATGTATTTGTCGTGCGCCGTCTTCCAGCTCTTCAGAACGTAAGGCAGCAGGGCCTTGTCCAATTCCGCGAGCGTAAAGCCGCCGAACTGCTGAGCCGTCGCGACGAGCGTGATGTCGCCCACCACCTGCAGTGCCGACAGAACGGTTTTGGGTTCGGTGTAGCGCACATTGCTCATCTCGAAGCCGCCGCGCAGGATAGAACCGATGTCAAAGAGGCAGCAGTTGATGCATCCGAGGATCATGTCGCGCATGTCGTGGATGTAGATGTCGCCGCGGTCAGTGAATTCTTTTTCGCGCCCAGAGAGATAGAACTGACGATAGAGGCTCTTCGTGAGGAACCCCTTGATGAGCGAACCCTTCGTCGAAACGAGGGACGAATCGAAGTTGGCATTCTCACGGTCGCCGAGACGCAGAACATCATCAGCATCCTGACGCAGCTGCTCGAAGGTCTTCGCGTAGTTGTTCTTGTAGTAGCGGTATTCGGCATAAGACGTCGCAACATCCTTGAAGCCAAAGGTTGCGAGCGTACCGATCACGAGCTCGTGAAGTTCGGCCACGGGCACCTTTTTGCGCGACTGCAGACGTTCAGAAATCGAGTTCGCCATGGCGAACATGGTTTCGTCAGGGATCTGCTTGTCGCAGCGGAAGGCTGCCTTCATGATGGCCTCGACGATCTTCTGCGGCTTGAAGTCTTCAAGCGTATTGTCTTTCTTGAGTACCTTGAACATCGCGGATTCCATTCTTTTTATCTCGAGCGCTCGGCCGTCTGATGCGGTCTCTCGAGCGAATTGATCTTTGAGAGAAAAAATGCCGCGACGCGCTGTTTCGACAGCTGTGCCGACCACCGCTTCTGCCCGCAGCAATCTTTCCCAGAAGTTGGACGGGAAGTGTACAGGTAAAAAGACGCTCAGCTGACGCTTCAATCGATAGGGTTTTTCTATTGAATTGAGAGATGAAATTCGAACTGCTTGAGTCTGCTGAAAGATTGCTGCAAATTACCTCTATATAGGTAGTGCTTCAGAAGTAACGCGCATCCCGTGGAAGTATCATTTCTTAAGAAACACTATATGTAGTGCCATCACTTGGCTATCTCCTACATACTGTCATTGGTACTTTTACCAGATCCGCGGAGTGCGTCCGTCTGCCGAACGTTGATTAGCGGCGGATTTCTGTTGGGATGCGGCTGTCTGCGTCGTCTGCGGCTGCCTAATAAATGGGCACTTGCCGAAAACCAACATCGGTGATGCAAACCCGGCGCCCCCTATTCGTCATGCATAAAAGTGCAGTCTCAAACGCTGTCATTTTTTTTGAGTGCTTTTGTGATCGGCTGTCTAAAAAACGAGAGCTACTCTCGTGAACACCACCCCCATACCGCATTCAAGGTATTGTTTTCTAAGTAAACTAGTTTACTGACGGGATAATTGAACAAGGCGGCCCAGAAGTCTTGGACACATTGCGGTAATGAGAATTATTTTCATCTTTTTGGATGCAGCCGAGCTCAACAAGTTCCTGCAGCGTATTTTATGTCCAAGCACAAATCACTATCACCGGCGATGACGCAGCAGCTGCAGCTTCCGCTTGCTGCCGCCCTGCTTTCCGCACTGTCGGGCAGTCTCTGGGCGGAATCGGCCGCATATCTGGAATTGGATCCGGTTGTAGTCACCGCAACGCGTACCGCACAGCCGCTTTCGCAGGCGGCCTCTTCCATTTCGGTCGTTAAGGCGAAGGATATTGAGGAAACCGTGCCTCAGACCTTTACGGATACACTCCTCGACATTCCGAACGTCGATGTGGAATCGTCCTCCAGCGTTATGTTCAGCCGCATCCGTATTCGCGGTTCCGAGCCCAATCAGATCACCTATCTGGTGGACGGCCTTCGGCAGGACGACACCACTGCCGCCGGCAATCAATTTATCGGCATCTTTATCGATCCGGAACTGCTTAAGCAGGTGGAAGTAAAGCGCGGCGGCGGCAGTTCCCTCTACGGCAACGGCGGCATCGGGGGAACCCTTTCTGTGACGACTAAGTCGGCTGCAGATTTTCTGGCCGGTACGGACAAAAACTACGGCGTGAAGGTAAAGACCGGCTACGCCTCTGACACCAAGGAATGGCAGAAAAGCGCATATGTCTTCGGCCGTCATGATATTTGGGACGTACTCGTGGGCGTCAATCGCCGGGATTCGGGCAATGTGAAGAACTCGAGCGGCCGGCGAATCGACAATAATTCGGATGCCGAATACACCTCCGTCATCGCCAAAGTTTCCGCGCTGCCGACGGATGAAATGGCCTTCTCACTCGCCTACAACTTTGATGAAGCCCAAGACGAATGGGGGCGTCAAGACCGCTGGTTCTATAAAAACAAACAGAACCGCATTACCGGCAAATGGGATTTCAACAGCGGACCGCTGCTCAATCTGAGCGCTGCCGTGCAGTATGTCGATTCAACCTTCAGCTTTGACAGCGGCATTAAGAAGGCGCAGAACAATTTTGATTCAATCGGCGGCAATCTGCAGAACACGTTCGAATTTTCGGCTGCCGGGCAGCATGCGCTCACCGTGGGCGGCGACATCTATAAAAAATCTCAAAGCGGTGTTGAAGCGGACAGCAGCGGACATTGGGTCAATGCGCCCAGTCGGCCGGATTCAGATGCTGTCGATGCGGGGCTGTTTATCCAGGATCAGTACGCGATTACCGATTACCTTGCGCTCACGCCCGTGCTTCGCTGGAACTACTATAAGCGCGAATCCAATACCGGATTCGCCTCTGTTTCGGATTCAAAGTTCACGCCGGGTCTGACGCTTACAGTGAAGCCGGCGAAGCCGGTGAGCCTTTGGGCTTCAGTCAATACCGGCTACCGCCCGCCGATCCTCGATGAACTCTATTTTTCGATGGTTTGGCCCGGAACCCATACCGTTGTCGTGCCCAATCCGGATTTAAAGCCCGAGAAGTCGCTCAACTATGAGGCGGGTTCCAGCTTCAAGGCTGACGGCGTCTTCGGCAGCGATGACCATCTTTTCGCCAAAGCGGTCTTTTTCTATGACGACGTCAAGGATTTCATTGCGCCCAAGGGTTGGTTTGAGCCTACAACACCGCCCACCGTCTATTACTCGTCGCAAAACGTCGGCCATGTTGTCCGCAAAGGCATTGAGCTCTCGGGCACCTATGCGGCAGGTCAGTTTTCAACCTCTGTGAGCTACGGTCTTCTCCATGCTGTCGACAAAGAGACCAACGAGCGCATGAACGGCATTACGCCGCAGTCCGCCAATCTGAAGCTCGCTTATGCGTTCCCCGCTCAGGCGATCAATGTTTGGTATCGAGCTCACTGGAGCAAAGGCGGCGAAAGCAGTGTGGAGGACCGTGCGACCGGAAAAAATCTGCATTTCTCAAGCTTCCTCACACACTCGCTCGGTGCGGAATGGTCCCCAAAGGTCGCCGACCTGGCTAACCTGCAGGCCGGCATCGCCGTGGTAAACCTTTTTGACAAGGAATACCGGATGCTGAACGGCTCCTACGGCAGCGGCCGCGGCGTCCGCCTGTGGCTCTCGGCGCAGTTCTAAGCACTTTCCAATGCGCGATCGACTCCTCGGATGAGCAAAGCCATGCTCCGCTTCCTCCGATGCCTCCGATGAGCCGATCGCCTTTTGACGGTTCCTGCCGCATGCCTCACATCGGTGTCGACTTTGCGGCAGACCTGTTCGGCATTAACCTCTATTAATTCGCTGACATGCGGACACCCATAGCGCCCAATGGCCTGCGCCGCCTGATCGCTGCCCGTCTTTTCAGCCGTACTCAATGGCGAATCTGGGCGCTGGCTGCTCTTGTGCTTGCCGCCTATGCAGTCAACATTAAGCTGGCTGTTCTCTACAACGATTGGAACGGCCGGTTCTTCAATGCGCTCCAGGCGGTGAATAAAGCAGCGATCTTTCGCGAACTCTTTTATTTCATCGGTCTGGCTGCGGCCATCATCATCCTTTTAGTCTGGGCGGGCTACATCAAAGATCGGCTGATGCTTGCGCTGCGCCGCGACCTGACCGAAGTTTTCTTCAAACGCTGGCTTTCACCGCAAAGCGCTCATTACCTGCTTCGCGAGAGCGGTGAAGAACCTGATAACCCCGACCAACGCATCGCTGAAGACGTCCGTCTTGTCGTCAGCTTATCCGTCAGCCTTGCCGTCAGTCTCTACGATTCGCTGCTGACGGTCGGAAGCTTTTCCGTCATCCTCTGGCAGCTCTCGGGCTCGGCCGAAGTGTGGGGCTTCACGATCCCGGGCTACATGTTCTGGGTCTGCGTTCTCTATACGATTGTCGCTTCCGGACTGACGCATCTCATCGGCCGAAAGCTCAAACCGCTCAACATCAATGCTCAGCATATGGAAGCCAACCTGCGCGCTGCGCTTATGGAGAAGCGCCGTCATGCCGATGCCATCGCCGGCGCACATGCAGAGTCTGTCGAAGAGGCCAGTCTTTCCGAGCGCTTCCATCAGCTTTTGCGTGTCTTGATTGCTTTGGTTAAGCGCAAAAGAGATCTCAATCTCTTTACCGTCGGCATCGGCCAATTCACGCATCTCGCTCCGATCTTCTTTGCGCTGCCGAGTTTTTTGGCCGGAGTAATCCAGCTCGGCGGCTTAATGCAAATACGCGGAGCCTTTAATGATGTTGCAAGGTCACTTTCATGGATCATCATGTCCTACGAAGAGCTGGCAGCACTCGCCGCTGCTTATGAGCGTCTGGAGCGTTTGGAGTCCGGACTGACGCAGGCAGATCACACTCGCCGGCAAATTCAAGCGCACAACAGCGCAGACAGCAAGCGTTCTGATGGCCTTTCTGCGGATATCCTCCTCAAAATTCCGCGCGGGCGGGCTGCCGCCCTGAATGCTGAGATTCCTGTTTCCTTCAGCCTGAAGCCGGGGTCCCTCGCCATTATTGCCGGCCCCTCTGGCATCGGCAAAACCACGCTGCTGCGCGTGCTTGCGGGCTTTTCAGAGAGCTTCACGGGCTGTATCCGCTGCGGCGGCAGCGTGCTTTGGATGCCTCAAACCCCCTATCTCCCCAAAGGCGAACTGTTTGATGCGCTGGCCTATCCTAAAGCCCCCGATGAACTCACCGACGAAAGGGCCGCAGCGCTCCTTTCCAAAGCCCGCCTCACGCATCTGACGGATAAGCTCCGCGAAAGCGCGGACTGGTCAACCGTACTCTCGGGCGGTGAGGTTCAGCTGCTGTCGCTGCTGCGCGCGCTGATTGCTAAGCCCGATGTTCTGCTCCTCGATGAGATGACCAGCGGGCTGGATCCGGTCAACGCACGTGAAATGATTGAACTGCTTGGCAAAGAGCTTCCTCATACCGTCATCGTGCTCGTCACGCATCAGGCATTTCTGTATCCGCTGGCTGATCAAATCATTCAGCTCAAAGGAGAATAATGTTATGGGGAATCCATTCATCCCATTGCCCCGAATTGAAAATGCTCTCATCATCGGCGATAAAGCGGCGGAGTGTCTGCAATTGAACTTTTGCATTCGGCGGAGAAGCATTTGGAATGCGCTGCTTGCTTTCTTAATAAGCCCGCGTAAGTGCTGATGCCGTCTTATAAGGCGGATGTATGCGGGAATATGTCTCGTATTGGAGCTCAATGATTAAAGGGGATTCAATCCGGATGCGGCAAAAGAACGGCTTGATGCCGAAGGCATAACCGTTAAGCGCTTTGATGTGCGAGGCTCTGCTCAAACAGTATTATTCCGGGCAGGCTCATTCTTTGGCGATGAAAAACAGGCTGAACGAGTCATTCGAGAACGATCGGGCCGTCTCGCGGCGTTTGAGAAGACCAAAGCCAATATTAGAGAGGGACAGCTGGCAGTCATACCGTCGGCCATTCGAAGTTCTATTCGGCATGAGCATTATGTCTTTATTGTGTCTAAACGCTGTTCTCTCTCAAAGCTTTTGAACAATTCCTCCGGTTTAATGAACAATACTTCTATGAGCGGCAGTGAAAAGATGCCGGGCGGTAACGACCAGCGCATTGCAGCGGCTCTCTGCCATTGCTCTCTCTTCGAAATCCGCGCCGCGAATTGCTCGAGTCATGTGCTGACATGCTGCTGCGACGAAGCGCCCATTGCATAATGACATCGATGCACGATCAGGATTGACGGCATCCGGTAAGCCGCTCCGCTTTGAACGACCTGTCGATGATTTGCGTTTTTTTCGACAGATGACCGCGGATATGTTCATGGATGCTCCAATTTTCGACATATAAAAGGCCTCTTGTCGAAGGTCTGATACTTTTTAAACATCAAACTGCCATGTGGAAACCTGCCAGCCCCTATAACAATCTTCCGGAGCTTCCGCCTCCATTTAGGGAGACGGCAAAGATCTTCCGCCAGACAACCCAATCCCGCGTGGCTCTAGAGCGCCTTCATCAGACGGTGAGGCTTCTCCCAGAGAAGGAGATCTTTGTCCAAATTATTCCTGTTCTGGAAGCCCAAGCTTCAAGCGAAATTGAAAATATCGCTGCGGCGACGGACAACCTGTTCAAGTATCTAGATGCAGACTCGCAGGCAGATGATGCCGCCAAAGAGGTGCTGCGGTATCGGCAGGCACTTTGGAAAGGAATGGACAGTCTGAAGCGTTGTCCGCTTTCTTTGCGGACGATGACTGCCGTCTCAAGTACGCTGCGCGGCTCAAAGGTGTCCGTAAGAAAACTTAACGGAACCTGCATTGCGTCAGCTTCTTCCGGTCAGGTAATTTATACGCCGCCCGCTGGAGAAGCGCTTATTTTGGAAAAATTGCACAACCTTGTCGAATTCCTGCATTCACCAAGCGAAATGGATCCGCTGGTCAAAATGGCGATTGCGCACTATCAGTTCGAAGCCATTCATCCTTTTTCGGACGGGAACGGCCGTACGGGGCGGATCCTGAATATTCTCTATTTAGCTGAGAGCGGGCTTCTCAGCCAGCCTGTTCTGTATTTGTCAAGATATATCATCCGGCATAAACTCAAATACTATGCCGCTCTTCTCAACGTCACAAAAGAAGGGGCTTGGGAGGACTGGATTCTTTTCATGCTTCAGGCTGTTGAAGAGACCGCTCTTTGGACCTGCCTAAAAGCTGAAGCTATTACCAGGTTAAAGCGCGAGACAACCTGTTTTATAGAAGCGAGTCCTTTGCTCAAAGGCGTTTATTCGCCTGAGTTAGTGCAAATCATTTTTATGCGTCCCTGCTGTCGAATTGCCGCATTGACTGAGGCAGGTATTGCAAAACGGCAGACCGCAATGAAATACCTCAATTTACTCACTCAAGCCGGCATTCTGCACTCCGCTGCGGCAGGCCGAGAAAAACTTTTCATTAACAGCCGATTGATGGCGCTCTTAAAGAGTGACCTGCACGAATACCCGCCTTTGGAGACGGTGTGAGGATTGCTGCGTTTTAATGCACTCATTACTAATGAGCGGCTTTCACTGCAGGGAATGCTTTAAATGGCGCATTTCATTTCGCCGATCGACTTTGCGTCAGGCGATGCTTTCGGCTCCACTGGAATTCGAAATACTCCGTAGCCTTCGCCGCCCGCTTTGCGGTTTGCCGTCATAAAGATATCCATGAAGCAGTCGCCCGTGATACAGAGATTGAGCGATTGAAGCACTTCAAAGAGCGGATGAGTGCCGTTGGCAAGGCGTTCGAGAACCTTGAGCCGGCCAAGACCGCCGAAGTGATAGACGAACACCTTCTCGGGCGGTATGAATTGAACAGCACCGTTGATCGGTATGCCGCAGCGCTCTGCTTTTGACGCCTCAACGGAAAGCCCCCATTGATATGAAAAACCGTTGCCAGCCTGATCGGGCGCATTGAACTTAAGCGAAGACTTTACAACCGAGAGCCAGTCGAGCCACTGCGGCAGAATTTCATAGATCCGCTCATCCTCGAGAAACTGGGATCCGTTGGCGTGCGGCAGATAGTAACGCCCTTCAGCTGAAGTGACCTCCCAATCTTCGGGCTGGCTCTGCCGGATATCGAACCATTCCTCAAGGCGCTCGATTTCTGCCGCAATCGCCTGCGTGTGTTTGATGCGCTTTTCGAGTGCTTCCCTCGCCTCATGCAGGGATTGGCGCACTTCCACGCCCGACAAATCACGAAGCATGCCGCCCATTTCACGGACGGTATAGCCGCAGTTGCGCAGCCGCATGCATTCCAAAATGAGACTCGACTGTTCAAAGCCAAAGTGACGGTAGCCGTTGTCGTGGTGATCCGCACTGAGGAGACCGCATTTTTCATAATGCTTCAAAAAGTCGCGCCCTACCCCCATGTAGTGGGCGTAGTCCCCAATGCGATACCGTCTGACTGAAATAGGCTTTGATTTCTTTGGGATTTCAGACATGTTGCATAGTCTCCATCGGGAAAGCTGAACATTTAGCGGCCAAAAGCGCTCCGGCGTGCGAAGTCTACAGATCGAGCGCCCTATTGAGCAGCATATCGCCGCATGTTCGTCAATATTTTAAGTAAATTCAAGAGATTCCTTGTTGTCCTCCGTCCGTCTTCGGACTGACGTGCACCGTCATCTACGTTCGATTGTATCGAACGATTCGATGATCTCGTTTGGTATTTTACCTCTTGACCTGTGTACAACCCGCAGTCCCATCATGCGTGCATCCAACCGCTTTGGGCCGTGGAAGACCCGACGCGGTCCTGCGCCGAGCGCGCATTCCCTGCGAACACCTCCGATGGCCTTTCGAGGTCACGAATATTTGAAGCATCAAGGAAGATACATGTCGAATCTCTCTCGTCGTTCGTTCCTGAGAACGGGTCTTGCCGGCGGCGCGACGCTGGCCGTCTCGACCGTCTCCACGGCCGCCCTGGCCGCCAAACCCGCCAAGGGGCTTTATATCCCGGGCACTTATTCGGCCAAGGCAGCCGGCATCGGCGACATCGTCGTTACGATGACCTTTGACGAAAACCGCATCACGGATGTCGTTCTCAATGTTGCCCACGAGACCCCGTCCATCGGTCAGGCGGCTGCCGAACGACTCAAGTCTTCGCTCATGGCGGCCCAATCCGCTCAGATTGATGTCGTTTCGGGCGCTTCCATCACGTCGAATGCCGTCATGAAGGCCGCCGGCAAGTGCATTGCGCAGGCCAAGGGTGAAATCCCCGTTGAAGTCGTCTCTAACGGCGCCGATGCCGATGCGGATTCGGGCGATTGGCTCGGCAAGGCGCCTGAGATTGCTGAAAAGAGCATCACCGCGACCTATACCACCGATGTGCTCGTTGTCGGCTGCGGCACGGGCGGTCTCTTTGCGGTCTGCGCGGCTGCCGAAGAAGGCGCCAAGGTGATCGGCATCGATCGTTTCTCGACGGGCACCGGCGTGCGCGGCGACGTGGGCGGTCTCGACTCCCGCTATCAAAAGGCCTGGGGCACGAAGATCGATAAGTTTGATTTCGTGACGATGATGACCCAGTACGCGGCCGGCCACATCAATCAGGACCTCGTCAAGGTCTTCTGCGAGCAGTCGGGCGCCGTCGTTGACTGGTACGGCGACCGTCTCGCCGAACGCGGCGTCGAGCTCTGGCATGAATCAGGCGACAAGGACGACCATACCCGCTACGAACACTTTGCCATCGGCCACTCTCCTCGCTGGGCCGGCAAGACGACCGAAGACGGCAAGAAGCTTAACGGCAACATCGTGCTGGTTGATTACGCCAAGAAACTCGGCGCCCGCTTTGACTACAACACCCGCATGGTGAAGCTTGAAAAGCAGGCGGGCCGCGTGACGGGCTGCATCGCCGAAACGGGCGACGGCAAGTTTGTGCGCTACATCGCCAAGAAGGGCGTGGTCGTCGCCACCGGCGGCTACGCGCAGAACTACCAGATGCTCGAAGCCCTTCAGCCCTGGAATCTGCGCGTCATCGGCCGCAACGGCGGTCTGCCGGGCGCACGCGGTGACGGCATTCGTGCCTGCCTTTGGGCGGGTGCGGCGATGGATGAAACCCATTCGACGATGCTCTTTGACCGCTGCGCGCTGCGTATTGATCAGCCGACCGGCGCCGAAACCGCCAAGAAGGGCGATTCGGGGTTCTTCTGGATCGGCTCTCAGCCTTGGCTCAAGGTCAACGCTGACGGCAAGCGCTTCTTCAACGAATCGGGCACCTACGAAAACATTCTTCACGCTGACGAATATCAGAAGGGGCACTGCCACTACACGCTCTTTGACGCCAATTGGCCCGAACAGACCAAGCAGTTCAAGATGCACGGGTGCTCGCGCGTGCACCCCTTTGAAAACGGCGCTGATCCCAACATTCTCTGGAGCGTCTTCGCAGAAAAGATGCTCCCGGGTCTGATTGAAAAAGGCTTTGTAGTGAAGGCCGACACGATTGAAGAGCTCGCCCGCAAGCTCGGGCTCCCCGAAAAGACGCTCAAAGCCACGGTCGAGCGCTACAACACGCTCGCCCAAAACGGCAAGGACGAAGACTACGGCAAAGAACCGCACCGTCTGGCTGCGCTTACGAAGGCACCCTTCTACGGCGCCAAAAACACGGGCTACATCCTCTGCACGATGGACGGCATCCGCATTGACACGACGATGAACGCGATCGACACGGACGGCAATCCCATTCCAGGTCTCTATGTCATCGGCAACGATTCGGGCGGCTTCTTCGCCAACACCTACCCGAACCTTGCTACCGGCGTGGCCTGCGGCCGCACGGTCACCTTCGGCCGTCTCGTCGGCAAGCACCTCGCCAAGGCGTAACGCATGCCGCATTGAGGCCTAAGCCTGCATAAGCCTCGGCCCTCAGCACTCGTTCGAGCGTGACTTCGCGCCGTTCGAACGGGTGTTTTTTTGTGTTTTTCCTCATCTTTTCAACAACAAACCGCAGCCCCCCGAAAGCTTCATGGCGACATGCGGCCGGGGGTCTCCAGAAAAAAAGGAATAGGCTCATGAAGAAGCAAACCCTCCTCGCCGCCGCGCTCCTTTGCGCAGCCTTCTCTGCCGCCGCTTCAGACATTGAGGTTTACGGCGTTCTTGACTACGGCTTGACCTGGCAGGACCGCACCAACGCAGACGGTTCGGATTCTGCAGCCCTGCAGATGACTTCCGGACAGTACATCGGTTCGCGTTTTGGCATCAAAGGCACCGAAACCCTCGCCAATGGTCTTAAGGTCGGCTTCGTGCTCGAAAACGGTTTTGGCGCCGACACGGGCTCTTTGGGGCAGAACGGCCGGCTCTTCGGCCGCGATGCCCGGCTCTTTCTCGACGGGAGCTTCGGGTACCTGTCATTTGGCCGTATGGGCTCCATGGTGGGCGGCAACGGCCCCTACGCCCGCTTCGGTCACGTCGTGAGTCCGTTCTCCTGCGGCTGGGGCGATATCGGCGGCCATCTGCAGGTCGTTTCGCTCGGCTACGAGTTTATTGACAATGCTGTCGCCTACACGACGCCGAAATGGGCTGGATTTGACGCCACGGTGCAGTACTCCTTCGGTTCCGACACGAAAAGCTACGGCGATAAAGGCGTCGAAGGGAAGTCGAGCGTTGAGCGCATGCTGAGCGCTGCCGTGCGTTATCAAAATGAAGCGCTGATGGTCGCTGCCGGCATTGAAAGCATCAACCATGCCCAGCCCGCAGCCGATGAAGCTCAGCTTGACGACGCGTTCTCCTATAACCTCGGCGCGAACTACAACGCCGGCTGGGCAAAATTCTTTGTCTACGGACAGATTTTCGAAAACTACGCGAATGCCGCGAAGACGACGACCTTCCATCAGGATTCGGGCGTTGACGGTTTCGGCGTCAACATCGGCGCAGATGTGCCGCTCTTTGGCGGTACGTTCAAGGCCTCTTTCGGGTACGGCGATTTCGAAGCGAGCCGCGACAGCGCAATCTCGATGAAAACCTGCCAGACTGCCGTCGGCTATACATATTCGCTCAGCCGCCGCACGACGCTTTATACGGCCGCCGGCTGGATCCATTCGAACAATTCGAGCGCCTATGAGGCCCAGAAGCCCGCTACTGCCGAGGATATTTATCAGTTCACTGCGGGCATCGTGCATAAGTTCTGATAAATAAGCCTTTAAGGCTAAATTTCCGAGCATTGATCTCTTGAAAGCGTCGCTCTTTTCATTCACGTACTTCTTAGTGACATATCCCTTTCCAATAATGCAGTCGGAGCACATGCCGTGATGATCCACGCACCGACCGGCTACCTCCGGCACCTGTGCCAGGAAGGAATCCGGGGTACCGTCATCGGACATAAAGTGCCAGTCAATATATCGGAGGAAGCCGTCATCGCCCATATAGTTGGTGAGCAGTCGGATCAGCATATTCCGTCCGGTGGTATTATAGAACATAGCTCTGGCGCCCGGCTGATTCCGGTGGCAGAAATGTGCCGCTGTATCAAAATAATAAATGCCGTAATCGTCGGCAAAGGGCTGCATTCTTCTGCGACCCTCTTTTGTTTTGATGGTATCCCGCAGGGGAGGCTGACCCATGAGCTGCAAGGCGTGTCCCTTGATCATATCCATCTCCGTCCACGGGCCGGAGCAGATAGGAGTAAGATGGTCGCCCACCTGAACGTCCTCCCAATACAGGGTATCCGCGCCGCGGATATACTCCTTGTCCCACAGATCAGAGATAAACTCCCAGTCCTCCTCGGTATAGTGGTGAACCTCCGGATGATGCATTCTGGGCATCTTGCCGCCAGGCCCACCGGGACCGCCGCCCAGCAGAGGCCCCTTGGGGCCGGCATAATCGTCCTTATAGAAGGAAAATACATTATGCCCGCGGGTAATACCAGACATCACCAGTTCTCCACGCTGGTTATACAGACTGCCACGCCCCTCCAGCCGCATATATCTGCCCTCGCTGCCCTCCGGCGGCGTCATATCCTCTATCACCATATCGTCACAGACTGTGGTAAAGGTATCACCGGGATAGATGGGCGCATACATGATAAACGCGCCTCCGTCATTGGCCCGCTGGAGCTTATCTCCGAAATCCATGGGCAGCATAGGGAACATTGCCCCCGGCTCCTTCCAGCAGGGGATGGCAATGATAGAGCCGTATTTTGTCTTTTTGGCGTATTCATCGTCGTTAAACAGTGGATTCCATGGATCCCATGCGTTGGCGTACAGCCGCATCAGAGTAGGGTCAGCGGGCGTCACCGGGAACATAGTGGGCTTTCCGATCTGCTCCCTGAGTTTTTTTTTGTTTTTGTCCAGAGTTTTCTCCTCTCTGGGGCTATACTGACCGGGATAAACAGTTTTGAAATTGCTCATGGATGATTTACTCCTCTCTTTCAAAAGGGGCGGCACGGAGTCCCGCGCCGCCCTGATTGCTATGTTTACTGTTTTCTAAATCTGAGCTTATCTGTCCTCATAACGGTCATATGCCGCCTCATAGAAGGACTGCAGTTCGTCAAGTCCCATTGCCTCAACATCTGCCACATAAGCGTCCCATGTATCATCGTTCAGCTCAGATTCGCCCATCATGAACTTTGAGATTTCCGTTGCAACGTGGGTGTAGATATCCGAATTGATCTGCGACATATCCTCAGCTTCCTCCGCAGTGAAGGCCAAGGTGGGCGTTGCGGAGTACAGAGCCTTGGAGGTATCGTAGTCCAGCCAGATTTCCTTTGCCTCGTTGACATAGTCCTCGTTGATGGGGTTATTCTTGTTAACGATCTGGAAGCCGGGGCCTTCGTCCAGCGCATAAATCACCTGATAGCTGACCAGATCCTCATTGCGCTCCAGCATCAGCGGCAGCATCTGCTTGACACCGTTTACAACTTCATAGCTCTCGCCCTCTTCAAAGCCGAAATTCACTGCGGATGCGCCATCGGTGCTGTAGAACCAATCCAAGAACTGTACAGCCTTTTCCGGCTCGGCGCAGGAGGCGGTCACAACGATGTTCTTCATGCCGGAGGTACGCTGCTTGGCATACTCATAGTTATATTCCTTGGGCGCTTCGCTGCCCTCAGGATAGGTCATATGGACGGCCTTGAGATCCAGACCATAGTTGGTTTTCATATTGGTAAGATCACGATCCATGCCGCCAAACAGTGCGGTTGCGCCGGAGGTCTGGAGAGAATCGTCAAACATCTGCGCATATGCATAATCGGGGTTGATGTAGCCGGCCTTAAATGCCTTGGAAAAATACTCAACGAAATCACGAAGCTCGTCAGAGGTTCCATCGTATACCAGCTCATTCGTTTTCAGATTCACCTTAAACGCATGACCGCCGGCGGTGCCGAAGGCTGTGCAGAAGAAGCCGCCGCGGATATCACCGGAGTTGGAAACACCCATGGGATACTGTACGCCGTTACTCTTCATTGCAGCAAAGACATCCATCCAGTCCTCAGTGGTAACCGGTTCCGGAAGGCCGGTATCTGCCAGATAATCCGAACGAACCAGCGGGCCTTCGCGGACGCCCTGCGGCTGGTCATAGATCATGGCGATGGAATAGAGCTTGCCGGTATCGGTGGTCAGGTCACGACGAACGTTGTCGTCACTCTGGAGAATGGCATAATAGTTGGGAGCATACTCCGGAATGATATCGGTGAGATCCACATAAACATCGTCCTCAATAGCCTTATCATAGCCGCCGTTGTAGACGGAGGTAGCGCCCATGGCGCCGCAGTTGGATTCATAGATCAAATCGGTCATATCACCGGAGGCGATCATCAGGTTATACTGCTCATTGCAGACGGCCTCAGAAGCCTGCTTAAAGGTCAGGGTCACGCCCAGCTTTTCCTGAACTCTCTGCCAGAACAGCAAATCCTTTTTCAGAGGCTGCTCTGCACCGCCCATGGCGCCCAGCTGTACCCAGAAGATAGAAAGATCCAGTCCATCTTCAAACATGGGCAGATCATAGTCCTTTACGCCAATGTGCTCGGAATACCACTCATTGGTGGGACCCTGCTCAGCAGCAGACACCTCATCTACCGAAGTCTCCATTTCAGCGGCAGATGCAGGCTCCGTTTCCGGAGCATCAGGCGTCTCAGCTTCCGGCTCCGGCGCCTTCTGGGATGCCTCTTCTACCGGTTGGCTGCTCTTTTCACTGGCGGCAGTGCTGGATGCGTTTCCTCCGCAGCCTGCAAACAGACAGGCAAGCATGGAAATGCTCAGCAGCATTGCAACAAGTCTCTTGGTCATATCTCTAATCTCCCTTCTTACAAAATGTGAACTAAAATATATATTGCTTCACATTTCTGTAATAATTATAGCTTCATTATATAAATTGTACTTCTATTTGTCTACAGTGGATTCCGCATAATCTTTTCCATCATTTTTTAGTGATTTTTACCATCACGTATTTGCTGTTTTTTTATATATCACAGAAAAAAGCATAAAAAAACCTGAAGAACCGGCATGTTTGCAGGCTTTCAGGCGTTTTTTAACGTAAATTAGATGCAGGTATCAACCAAATATGTCATTTCTGATGAGATGCATGCTCCTGAAAGACCCGTGCCGCATCATCGGTCAGTGTCCACTCCAGCAGATCATATACATCCCGGAAATGATAATAAAAGGTCTTTCGGCTGACCTGCGCCAGCTCCGTGATCTCTCCAATGGTGATTTTATCAATGGTGTTCCGTGCCAACAGCTCCTTCAGTGCTGCTGCCAGCATATGCTTGGTCTGATTTGGCATGGCTTCTCCCTCCCACTTTGCTAATTTACCCCAAATATTTTCTTCTGTCAACAGTTTTATCTCTCAAAAAAGGAGCCGTCCGCAGACAGCCCCTTTTTATATTTATCGAAGAAAGCCCTCCAGAATCTTTTGCTCTGCCTCCTCAGCGGTCAGACCCAGAGTCATTAGCTTAAGAATTTGCTCCCCGGCAATCTTTCCAATAGCGGCCTCATGGATCAGGCTTGCGTCTACGTGATTGGCACTGATTTCCGGAATGGAGCGCACCTTGGCGTGGTTCATGATAATGGCATCACACTGCACATGACCAAAGCACTGAGCATTTCCCTGCACTCTTGGATAGAACACCTGTGCAGAATCATCCTTTGCCACGGATCGGGAGGTTACCTGACATTTGGAGTCCACTCCATTCAGGAACACATCCACCTCAGAATCCGCCGTCTGATTTCCATGGGTCAACAGCTTCTCCTGAATTTGCAGCTCCGCACCGTTGCCAACCTCACACTTGGTATAGCGCTTCGTGCTGTCCACGCCGCCAATCTGGCTCATATCCAGAAATACAGAAGACCCCTCGCCAATATAGAGAATGGTCTGAGGATTTAAGATTCGTCCGCCGGTTCCATCTCCTGCACCGTAGTGCTTTTCGGAATAGCGCACCTTGGCGTTCTTCCCAACATAGAATGTATGAATGCCGTTGTGTCGGCTATCCTCACAGCCACAGTTATGGATACCGCAGCCCGCGACAATTGTCACGTCCACACCGTCGGCAATATGAAAATCATTATAAACCAGATCATCCATACCGGATTCGGTGATAACCACCGGAATTGCCACGGTTTCTCCCTTCGTACCCGATTTGATATAGATGTCAATACCGGGCTTATCCTCCTTGGGAACGATATCAATATGCTCAGAGGAATGGCGCACAAAGCCTTTCCCGTTCAGGCGCAGATTAAACGCCCCCTGATCCGGCACAGACTTCATATCTGCAACCTTCTGGAGCATCATCTTTTGAATTTCTGTAAGCTGTGCCATTTACACTTCCTCCAAATAACTGCAAGAACCTGTGGTATTCGCCAAAATCTTAGGGAAAATACTCTCTACCGGCCCCTGATCCACAATCTCGCCTCCGGACACAAGAACAATTTCGTCCGCCAGTCGAATGATACGCTCCTGATGTGAAATGATAATCATAGAGGCAGGGGAGTCCCGATGAATTGCTTCAAAGGTGGCAGTCAGTCGGCTAAAGCTCCAGAGGTCAATGCCCGCCTCCGGCTCATCAAAAATCATCATATTGCCGCCCTTTGCCAAAATAGTGGCGATTTCAATGCGCTTCAGCTCGCCGCCGGACAAGCTACTGTCAACATCCCGGTTGATATACTCCCTGGAACACAGTCCAACCTGAGTGAGAAACTTACATCCGTCCTCCATGCTAAGATTCTTCCCGGCCGCGCAGGACAGGAGATCACTGACCTTCATCCCCTTAAATCTTGGAGGCTGCTGGAAGCCATAGCTGATACCCAAACGCGCCCGCTGGGTCACGTCTAACCCGGTAATATCCTCCCCATTCCAGAAAATCTGACCGGAAGTGGGAATTTCAATGCCCATAATGAGCTTCGCCAGAGTGGATTTGCCGCCGCCGTTTGGCCCGGTAATTACTATAAATTTTCCATCCGGAATCGTGAGACTCAGATTATTGAGAATCTCTGAGGTTCCGCCTTCTTTTTCTACCGAAAAGCAGAGATTTTTAATTTCAAGCATAATTCTGCATCCTTTGTCCGTTTTCTATTGAATTATATCATACTATTTTATAGGAATTTGTCAAGAAAAATCACCCCTTTCCGTTAAACACCCGTTGTTTTTCATTTTTTCTTCTATATTAATTATAGTATCTTCTACATTTCATTTGCTTTACCGGAAAGAATCTGATATAATAAAGCGTAAAACTATCTTCATTTTTAACTTATGGTGCCGCCATAGGTTGGTTTTTGTGCGCAATAATACCTTCCAAACGGCTGTACCTGGACGTCCACTTTAGAGAGGAGAAACAACATGGCTTCTGCTTCATTTCTTTGGGCAAAGGTCCTTTCCTACATTGAGAAAAAGTACTCGGCTTCTATTGTGGTGACGCTGTTTGATGACATTGATGTGGTGGATTTCACAGACAATCAGCTGATACTCTATACCTCAAACGAGTTCCGCCGTCCTATTCTTGAAGCCCAGTGTATTCCTCACATCAAAGAAGCCATGCTGGCAGTGGGACAGCAGGATGTGGAAGTCACCATTTTAGATGACAAATCTCTGGCAGAATATCGCAGCAAAGACAAAAACAAAGGGGATCTTGACGCCATCAATCAGGAGTTCACCTTTGACAACTTTGTGGTTGGCCCCTCGAACCGCTTTGCCCATGCCACTGCATGGGCTGTAGCAACCAAGCCTGCCAATGCCTATAACCCGCTGCTGATCTACGGTGAAAGCGGACTGGGCAAAACCCATCTGCTCTATGCCATTGCCAACCATATCAAAAAAGATCATCCTGACTTTCATATCGTCTACGTCAAGGGTGACCAATTCACCAATGAGCTGATTGCAGCCCTGAAGGAAGGCAGCAATGTCCAGTTTCGGAGCAAATATCGGAATGCCGATCTGTTTCTAATGGACGATATCCAATTCATCGCCGGTAAGGACAGCACCCAGGAGGAATTTTTCCATACCTTCAATACTCTTTATGAGCAGAAGAAACAGATTGTTCTAACCTCCGACCGTCCGCCGGAGGAGATGAGCCGTCTGGAGGATCGTTTGAAAACCCGGCTTCAGTGGGGTCTTCTGGCAGACATTCAGCCGCCGGATTATGAAACTCGCGTTGCCATCATTCAGAACAAGGCGTCCTCCATGGGACTTCGTCTTCCCGATGATGTTATCACCTATGTGGCGGAGAATATTACCTCCAACGTGCGTCAGTTGGAAGGAACCGTCAACAAAATTATGGCTTACCGTGACATGACCGACTTTGAGATCAACCGAACCAATGTTGCACGTGCCATTCGCGACATGGTGAAGGACACCTCCAATAAGGTTCTACCGTCACCACAGTTGATTATTTCCGAGGTTGCCGCCTACTATAATATCAGCGAATCCGTGATCCGCGGCAGCCGCCGGGACAAAAATACCGCAGAGGCCCGTCAGGTCTCCATGTACCTGATCCGAAAGCTCACCAATCTGAGCCTGCTGGACACCGCTGCGGAATTTGGCAAGGATCATACCACGGTTATGCATTCCGTCGATAAAATTGAAAAGGAGCTTGGCACCTCCGACCATCTCAGTCAGGTGGTTAAGGAAATTACCGCCAACGTAAATGGAAAGCTCTAAGACAGTACCGCTTAACTTTTTCGGCCTGTTTTTTCAGAAATCACGGGCCGCAGTCCTATTTTTTTACGCAAATGTTTTCCACATGTCCACGTGGAAACTCGTGTGAAAAACGTGTGGAAATCCCGAAAATACGGATTTTCAGAAAATTGCTGTGGAAAAGTCTGAATTTATCCACAATCGGGTTAGAATAAATTATTGCTGGTATCACTGAATTATCGGCAGTTTTCCACGGTTTCCACATCACTACTACTGTTACTGAAATATAATAAATATTCTTATAAAAAAACAGCGTAATTTTATCTTCCGGCGCCTCCCGGCAGTGCCTGCTATGTGGAAAACCCGGAAGGAAGAGAGGAGCGACATTTATGATTCATTTTACCTGTGATAAGGATAAGCTGATCGCAACGATTTCTGTTGCCTCCCGTACCGTCTCGCAGAAAAGTACCATTCCCGCACTGGAGGGTCTTTATGTTACAGCCGGTAAGCTCCTAACCCTCACCGGATATAATCTGGAAACCGGTATCTCCGTCTCCATGGAGGCGGATGTCAAGGAAATGGGAAGCGCTATTTTCCCGGCAAAGCTTCTGGGTGATATTGTACGGAAGCTTCCGGACGATATGGTTACCATTCATGTCGACGAAAAATATCGGGTGAAAATCGTCAGCGGCATCAGCTCCTTCTCTATTATGGCTTCCTCTGCAGATGATTATCCCAATTTGCCGGATGTTGAGTATGATAAGGCAATTTATGTACCACAGAACGTACTTAAGGATATGATCTCCGGAACCATCTTCTCTGTCAGTGAGAATCAGGCGCGCCCCATTCAGACCGGCTGTAAATTTGAAATCTCCCCGGATGATATTACGGTGGTCGCCGTAGACGGTTACCGTCTGGCACTGCGCCGGGAGAAGATTGATAATCCGGAGAGCAGAAAACTGAACTTTGTCTGCCCGTCTCCGGCACTGAGAGAATTGGAGAAGATTTTGGAGGATACCGACGAAACCGCGTCCTTTACTCTGGGAACCCGCCACATTATGTTTCAGGTGGGCAATGCAACGCTGGTTTGCCGAGTGCTGGAGGGTGAATTTCTGGATTGGCGTCGGGTGGTACCCAGCGACAACCCCATTAAGCTGGGCGTGAACGTAAAAAATCTGACCTCTTCTCTGGAGCGTGTGAGCCTGATTGTATCAGAAAAAATCAAAAGTCCGGTTCGCATGACCATTGGCGAGAATATTATGGCCCTTCGTACCTCCAATTCCATCGGCGATGCCTATGATGAGTGCCAGATGGCGGGTAACGGTGAGGATATGGAGATCGGCTTTAACTGCAAATACATTCTGGAGGCCTTGAAGGCCATTCCGGAGGACGATATCATCTTTGAACTGAAAACCAACCTCAGCCCGGCGGTTATGAATCCCACAGAAGGTAACAAGTTTACTTATATGGTACTGCCGGTTCGACTGAAAGCGGAGTAAGGAGATCCTATGAAGATCAAGAAAACATCGGCTCCTGCTCAGGTGGAGATTCCCATCAGCACAGAGTTTATCAAGCTGGAAGCATTTTTGAAGTTTGCCGGCGCCGCGGAAACCGGCGGAGAGGCAAAGAATCGCATTCAGAACGGTGATGTTCTGGTGGACGGTAAGGTCTGCACCATGCGGGGCAAAAAGCTGGTACCTGAGATGGAGGTTTCTTTGGACGGAAGCATTTACCGGGTGACAAAGTGAAGCTTGCGCATCTGGAGCTGAAGAACTTCCGAAATTACGCATCCCTGTCCATGGAGCTGGATTCCGGAGTAAATCTGATCGTGGGAGACAATGCTCAGGGAAAGACTAATTTGCTGGAGGCAGTGGTCTATCTGTCCCAAGGCTGCTCCTACCGAACCAGAAAGGAAGAAGAACTGATTCGCTGGAATCAGGACTTTGCACGGCTGGAAGCGGGCATTCAGGGAACGGATCGGGAGACAGAGCTGGTGTATGTGCTGTTTCGGGGCAGCCGCCGCCGTCAGATCATGAAAAACGGCGTGAAGCAGAAATCTGCTGCGGGAACCGAGGGTATTTTGACTACAGTGCTGTTCTGCCCAGAGGATCTCCAGCTGCTTCGAGCCGGTGCAGCGGTGCGGCGGCGCTTCTTAGACAGCGCCATCAGCCAGCTGCGGCCTCAGTATAAAAAGGCCATTTCCGACTATCAGAAGCTCTATGAAAGCAAAAGCCGCATTCTGCGGGATCGGTTTCAAAAACCCGGCCTGCTGGATGCCCTGCCGGATTTTAACCAGCAAATGGCAATGATTGGCGCGTCTATCATCGGATATCGTGCGCGCTATTGCGAAAAGCTGGGGCAACTGGCACAGCAGTATCATGGAATCTGCTCCGGCGGCAATGAAACACTTGGTATGCAATATCATACGGTTTCCAGTATAACGGACGCCTTTGCGCCAAAATCTGTGATTTTCCAGCAACTCATGGAGCATCAGGAAAAACATTTTCAGGCGGAACTGGAGAGCTGCCATTGTCTCAGCGGACCGCATAAGGATGATTTTGAGATGCTGCTAAATGGAAGAAGCCTCAAGAGCTTCGGATCTCAGGGGCAAACTCGAACAGCAGCCATTGCACTAAAGCTCAGTGAACGGGAAATTATACGAAATGATACCGGCGAGGAGCCAATACTGCTGCTGGACGATGTTCTGTCTGAGTTAGATTCCGGCAGACAGAACTTCATTCTGAATGAGATTCGTTCTGGACAGGTGATGATAACCTGCTGTGAAACGGAAAAGGTTACTACGGCGGGGCATGTATTTAGCATTAAGAGCGGCTGCTTATACGGATAGAAGCGAGGAAATTACCATGTATCTTTCAATTGGCGGTGATATGGCGGTACGGGATCGCTCCGTGATTGGAATTTTTGACTTGGATGGCTGTTCCATGTCCAAAAAGACCATGGAGTATTTGGAAAATGCCGAGCAAAACGGTGTGCTGCTGAACGTGACGGAGGATATTCCAAAAACCTTTCTTGTCACCGAGGAATATGGTATGGAAAAGGTTTATTTCACGCAGTTGTCCGCAGCAACGTTAGAGAAACGGACAGAAATGAGAAAACAACAAGATTGATTGTTTTAGATAGATTGCATCGAACGATGGGAAATAGTGTCCCAAAGCTGTAAAGGAGGTCAAAGTATGTCAGAAGAAGTAAAGCAGACATACGGCGCCGATCAAATTCAGGTGTTGGAGGGACTGGAAGCGGTCCGAAAACGCCCCGGTATGTATATTGGTTCTCAGTCCGCAGCCGGACTGCACCATCTGGTCTATGAAATCGTAGACAACGCCATTGATGAAGCGCTGGCTGGATATTGTAATCATATTCAGGTAGAAATTCGAGAAGGCGATATCATTGCGGTAAAGGACAATGGCCGTGGTATTCCTACGGGTATTCAGCCCCAGACTGGTAAGCCGGCGCTGGAGGTTGTATTTACCGTACTTCATGCCGGTGGTAAGTTCGGCGGCGGCGGATATAAGGTATCCGGCGGCCTGCACGGCGTTGGTGCGTCTGTTGTTAATGCGCTGTCGGAATGGATGGAGGTTCGGGTCTGCCGAGACGGCAATATCTATGAGATGAAGTTCTCCCGCGGACATGTGACCCAGCCCATGACCATTGTTGGAAAAACGGAGGAGCATGGCTCTGAGATTGTATTCAAGCCTGATGGTCAGATTTTTGAGACGCTGGTCTATGACTATGACACGCTGGAAAAGCGCCTTCGGGAACAGGCATTCCTGAATGCCGGTGTACGGATCGAACTTCGGGATGCCAGAATACAGCCGGAGGGACAGGAGGCAAGAGCGGATGATATGTGTTATGAGGGCGGTATTCGCTCCTTTGTAGAACATATCAACCAAACTAAAACCCCAGTGCATGAAGAAGTCATTTACTTTTCCGGCAAACGGGACAATTCTCAGGCGGAAATTGCCCTACAGTACAATGACAGCTATACAGAAATTCTTTTGTCCTTTGCCAACGATATTCATACCACAGAGGGCGGTACCCATGAAACAGGATTTAAAACTGCACTCACATGGGCGCTTAATACCTATGGCAAGACAAAAAAGCTCTTAAAAGATGATGAAACGATTTCCGGTGAGGACAGCCGCGAGGGCATTACTGCGGTAATTTCTGTAAAACTCTCCGATGCACAGTTTGAGGGACAGACCAAAACCAAGCTGGGCAACTCTGATATCCGTTCGCTGGTAGACAGCGTTGTGCGAGAAGGCATGATGACCTATCTGGAGGAGCATCCTGCCGCCGGTAAGGCCATTATTGAAAAATCCCTAATGGCCTCCCGTGCAAGAGAGGCTGCCAGAAAGGCAAGAGAAGCTACCCGGAGAAAGAGCGTACTGGAATCCGGCTCCCTTCCGGATAAGCTACAGGACTGCAATGAGCGGGATCCTTCCCTTTGCGAAATCTATATCGTGGAGGGTGACTCCGCAGCAGGCTCTGCCATTCAGGGCAGAGACTCCAGATTTCAGGCGATTCTGGCCATGTGGGGAAAAATGCTCAACGTAGAAAAGGCAAGAGCAGATAAAATCTACGGCAACGATAAGCTTTCTCCCGTCATCATGGCGCTGGGCGCCGGAATAGGATCGGAATTCAATATTGACAAACTCCGATATCACAAGATCATCATCATGGCGGATGCCGATGTAGACGGCGCACATATCCGTACCTTGCTGCTGACGTTCTTCTTCCGGTATATGCGTCCGCTGATCGAAAAGGGCTACGTCTATTCTGCCGTACCGCCGCTGTATAAGCTGACCCGCGGTAAGACCCAGCGGGTGGCCTATTCCGATGAGCAGCGGGATCAGATCAGCGCAGAGCTGCGGGGAGACAACCCGAATACCAAAATTTCCATCAGCCGGTTTAAGGGCCTTGGTGAGATGGACGCCCACGAGTTGTGGGAGACGACCATGGATCCGGAAAAGCGGACCCTGCGCCGGATCACATTGGATGACGCTGTAGAGGCGGATCGGGTCTTTACGGTTCTGATGGGCGAACAGGTTGAGCCGAGAAAACAGTGGATCGAACGAAACGCAAAATATGCGGTGAATATTGATATTTAAGGAGGTGACGCAAATTGGCACACAATCGTAATTATAAGCCAGAGGACATTATGTTTCCAGATCAGGCGATTACAGAGTCCAATCTGGTAGACGAGATGCAGAAGTCCTATATTGAATACGCCATGAGCGTCATCGTAGGACGTGCGCTTCCGGATGTACGGGACGGACTCAAGCCGGTACACCGGCGTATTCTCTATGCAATGTACGAAGAGGGGCTGACCTCCGATAAACCCTTTAAGAAATCCGCCACCTGCGTGGGTGACGTACTGGGTAAGTACCATCCCCACGGCGACGCATCGGTTTATGACGCCATGGTTCGTCTGGCACAGGATTTCTCCATGCGCTATATGCTGGTAGACGGTCACGGCAACTTCGGTTCCGTGGATGGCGATCCCCCAGCGGCCTACCGTTATACCGAGGCCCGGCTCAGCAAGATCTCCAATGAGATGCTCCGGGACATCGATAAGGATACCGTAGACTGGGATCCCAACTTTGACGAAAGCCGGAAGGAGCCGCGTGTACTGCCTTCCCGGTACCCGAATCTGCTGGTCAACGGTTCTTCGGGTATCGCCGTTGGCATGACCACTAATATTCCGCCTCATAACCTGAGAGAGGTTATTGGCGCATGCATCTGCATTCTGGATGATCCCGACGCCACCATGGCGGATCTCATGGAGCATATCAAGGGGCCGGACTTCCCTACTAAGGGCATTATTCTGGGGACTGCCGGAATTCGGGCAGCCTATGCTACCGGACGTGGCAGAATTAAAGTTCGTGCAAGAACTCATTTCGAGGAGTTTGGACAGAACCGTACCAGAATTATTGTTACAGAGCTTCCTTATCAGGTCAATAAGCGTCAGCTGATTCGTGCCATTGCCGATCAGGTCAAGGATAAGCGCATCGAGGGCATTTCTGACCTCCGGGATGAAACGGACCGCGAGGGCATGCGCATGGTCATTGAGCTGAAGCGTGATGCCAATCGGCAGGTGGTACTGAATTCTCTATTTGCAAATACCGCCATGCAGTCTACCTTTGCGGTCAACATGTTGGCATTGGTAGATAATCAGAAGCAGCCCAAAATTCTATCTCTCCGGCATATGCTGGACGAATATCTGAAATTTCAGGAAGAAATCATTGTTCGCCGTACTAGATATGATCTGAAAAAAGCAATGGAGCGTGCGCATCTGCTGGAAGGTCTGCTGGTTGCGCAGGACAATATTGACGAAGTCATTCACATCATTCGTACCAGCTATGACAATGCCAAGGAGAACCTGATGACTCGGTTCTCGCTGGACGATGTACAGGCACAGGCCATTCTGGATATGCGGCTGAAAGCACTCCAGGGTCTGGACCGGGAAAAGCTGGAGCAGGAATATAAAGAGCTGGAAGATAAAATCGCATACTTCAACAAGGTTCTTGCCGACGAGGGCATGGTCAAGAACATCCTCAAGGAGGAACTGCAAGCCATTGCGGACAAGTTTGGTGATGACCGCCGCACGGAGATTCAGGAGGTCGAGGATGAAATCGACATCGAGGATCTGATTGCGGAGGAAGACTGCTGCTATACCATGAGTGAGGCGGGCTATATCAAGCGGATGCCTGTTGACACCTATAAGGCGCAGCGCCGGGGCGGCAGAGGCATCAATGCCCAGAGCCTTAAGGACGAGGATTTTGTCAAAAATCTGTTTATTGCGTCCACCCATGACTTTGTGCTGTTCTTTACCAATCGGGGCAGAGTACACCGGAAGAAGGGCTATATGATCCCGGAGGCCGGACGGACAGCCCGCGGCACCAATATTGTCAATATTCTCCCACTGGAGCAGGGGGAGCAGGTCACCGCAATGATGCTGCTGCGTGAATTCCGAGAGGACGAATATCTGATGATGGTCACCCGGAACGGTACGGTCAAGCGTTTGCGGCTTACCGAGATCAATACCGCCAGAAAGGCCGGTATCCGCGCCCTGAGTCTGGAGGAGGGAGATGAGCTGATCTCCGTTTCCAGAACCAACGGCAATGATAATATCATCATCGGCTCCCATGAGGGCATGGCAATCTGCTTCAATGAGACCGATGTTCGTCCCATGGGCAGAGACGCAGCAGGCGTTCGCGGCATTAAGCTGGACGATGGCGACTATGTGGTCGGCGCGGATATTGCCGCACCGGGCAGCTGCATGCTCACCGTGACCGAAAAGGGCTACGGCAAGCGGACGGAATGCGCGGAGTATATGCGTCTTGGTGAAGACGGTCAGGAGCGGGTACCTCAGAAGCGCGGCGGTAAGGGACTGAAAAACTACAACATTACCGCAAAAACCGGCTGCATTGCAGGCGTTCGCATGGTAACGGAGGATGACGATGTCATGCTGATCTCCAGCGACGGCACTATCATCCGTATGCCCGCCAGAGATATCAATATCTATAAGCGGGATACTCAGGGCGTAATTGTAATGCGCGTGGAGGATGGCAGCAAGGTCATCTCCATTGAGAAGGTGGACGGAGAAAAGGACGAGGTGGAGGAAGGCACGGAAGAAGTACCGGAAACCACTGAAACCGAAGCTTGATCCAGCATGAAGTAGAAAGGGACTGCCGCAGACCAGCGGCAGCCCCTTTTCGGAGATATATTGGAGAATCAGATGAATGTAACGATTTATACCGATGGCGCCTGTTCCGGAAATCCCGGCCCCGGCGGCTATGGGGCAATCCTTATGTATGGGAGCCATAAGAAGGAGCTGTCCGGCGGAGACGCCAACACCACCAACAACCGTATGGAGCTGATGGGCGTGATCACGGCACTGGAGGCACTGAATCGCCCCTGTCAGGTGGATCTTTATACCGACAGTCAGTATGTGGTCAATGCCATTGAGAAGGGCTGGGCGAGAAAGTGGCAGGCCAACGGCTGGATGCGCAATAAGAAGGATAAGGCGCTGAATCCCGACCTGTGGCAGCGGCTGCTGGACCTGCTGGAAACCCATCAGGTCACGTTCCACTGGGTCAAGGGTCACGCAGAAAATCCCTATAACAACCGCTGCGATGAGCTGGCAGTGGCGGAAAGTCATAAATACAAGCGATAAGGAAACAGACGGGCAATTCCCGTCTGTTTTTCTGTCAAAAAACAGCTGAAAATTTTGGTAAAACCGACTAGAGTATTTAGAATGATAAAATGTTGAATTCCAAATACCACAGTGGTAGAATAAATTTCCTTTTTCGTCAGCGAAAAAGAGGACACCTTGACGCCTTTGAACATGGCTCGTGACCGTCCAAAGGGGGCTTCCGCCAAGGCGTCTCCCATGTGCTTTTTAAGGCCAAGACGGCAGCCCAAACCGTCCGCTGGTCTGACCGCTATGGAGATCATCCTAAGGGAGCACAATTATGATTACAATGAAAGGAATCAGTAAAACCTACCGCGTGCGCGCGCGGCAAAGCGGGATGAAGCATGCTGTCAAAGGACTGTTTTCGAGGGCTTATACGGAAATACAGGCCATAAATGACATGACGTTTACCATCCCGGACGGACAAATCGTCGGCTATATCGGCCCCAACGGTGCGGGGAAAAGCACCACCATCAAAATTCTCTCCGGCATTCTCAGACCGGACAGCGGCAGCTGCACGGTAAACGGCATGGTACCGTGGGAGAATCGAAGGCAGTATGTAGCGCAGTTGGGCGTAGTATTCGGGCAGCGGAGTCAGCTGTGGTGGGACGTGCCGGTGATGGATTCTTTCCGGCTGCTCAAGGACATCTACCGGGTGCCGGAGGAAGCGTTTCAGTGCAATCTAAGCCGATTGACGGAGCAGCTGGAAATTGAGAATCTCCTGAAGGTACCGGCAAGAACGCTTTCACTGGGACAGAAAATGCGCTGTGAGATCGCTGCGGCGCTGCTGCACAGTCCAAAGGTCTTATTCTTGGATGAACCGACCATTGGTCTGGATGCTGTCTCCAAGCTCAGAGTGAGAGAGTTCATTCAAAGGGAGAATCAGGAGCGGGAAATCACGGTGATCCTGACCACCCACGATATGCAGGACATTGAGGCGCTGTCCCAGCGGGTGCTGCTGATCGGAAAGGGAAGGCTGCTGCTGGACGGATCGTTGGAAGAAATCCGAAGGGTGGCAGGGGATACGCTGTCCACGGAAGAAAGCATTGCAAGCCTCTATCAGCGGTTCGGAATATAGGAGGGTGCGGGATGAGAAAGTATTTTGCATTCTTCCATATGCGCCTGCTTTCGGGGCTGCAATACCGCACGGCGGCCTTTGCGGGGATGGCAACGCAGGCTGTTTGGGGGATTCTGGAGGTCATGCTGTATCGGGCATTTTATCTGACCGTCCCGGAGCTGCTGCCAATGGACATGCAGGCGCTGAGCAATTACATCTGGATGCAGCAGGCCTTGTTCGGATTATGGAACGTGTATGCCTGGGAGCAGGAGCTGTTTCAATCGGTTCAGAGCGGGGAAATCGCGTATGAGCTGGTTCGCCCCACGGATATCTATGGAATGTGGTTTGCACGGGGAGTTGGACTGCGTCTGAGCCGATGCGCCCTGAGAATTCTGCCGGTTTTGATATTGGGAATCCTGATGCCTGCGCCCTATGGACTGCGCCTGACCATTTCCCCGGCTGTGTT
Organism: uncultured Eubacteriales bacterium; assembly: GCA_905202605.1. Classification (GTDB taxonomy): domain Bacteria; phylum Bacillota; class Clostridia; order Oscillospirales; family Oscillospiraceae; genus HGM13006. Next base: position 5,586 of record CAJKSU010000003.1, on the reverse strand, counting down.
TCTTACGTTTTTATGCTCGACCGGACTGACACTATGGCTTTGCGTGGCCTTTGGAATGGTGTGCTATGCGCTGACCTTTTATGTGGTAGACCCCAAGGGCATTATCGCATTTGTTCCGGCGGTGTGTGAGCTGCTGTCCGGTGATCTGCTGCCGCTTCCGTTTTTCCCGGAAAAGCTGAGAGCATTTGCGGAGCTTAGCCCCTTTGGTTCACTGCAAAATGTACCGCTGCGGATCTTCGGCGGAGATATCTCGGGCGCACAGATCCCCGGTGCTGTGCTATTGCAGCTGTTTTGGTGTGTCGTAATCACCGCAGTGGGATACGCTCTGATGTGTCGTGGGCTGCGGCGGCTGTGTATCGCGGGAGGATAAATAGATGAAGCTGTATTTGAAATTCTTTGCGATCCACGTCAAAAGTGAGCTGGCGTATCCGGGATCGTTCTTCCTATCTTGTATGGGGCGGCTTCTCTATACAGCTGCCAGTCTGTTCAGCATTGGAATTCTGATGAGTCGATTCCATACGGTTGGCGGGCATACGCTGGGAGAAATTCTGCTGGGCTTCGGCGTGGTATTTACGGCGAGCAATCTGGCGGAGTGCTTTGCGCGGGGCTTTGATGCCTTCGGTAAAATCATTCGGCAGGCACAGTTTGACCGGCTGATGGTGCGTCCAAGGTCACTGATCCTTCAGGTGATTTGTCAAGATCTCCGGCTGGCCTCTGTAACAAATCTCATTGTGGGAGCGGCGGTCATGCGCTATGCGGTCAGCATTGCGGGCATCCAATGGACGCCGGGAAAGGTACTGGTGCTGATCTCCATGATCCTCTGCGGAAGCATGCTGTTTTTCGGGACGTTTCTCATCTATGCGGCTCTTTGCTTTTATACGCTGGAGGGGCTGGAGATCATGAATATCTTTACCGACGCAGTGCGGGAATACAGCCGGTATCCCTTCGACGTATACGGAAAGGCCGTGCTGTTTGTTACCACCGTAGTGATGCCCATTTCGCTGGTGCAGTATTGGCCGCTGCAGTTCTTAATGGGAAACGGGCCGGAGTGGTATGGAATTCTGCCAACAATTTCCCTGATATTTCTGATTCCGTGCAATATCATTTGGCGCATCGGGGTACGGCACTACTGCTCCGCAGGCTCATAATCAAAAGTAAAAAGCAGTCTCATCCGACGAAGATGAGACTGCTTTGCTTATGAATTAGAACCCTGATTCTGGCTGCCGCCGGAGGGCTTTTTCCCGCCACGGTAATAGCGGCGGCGATTGTTGTTGTTTTTAGACTTTCCGCCCTCCCGCTGCTGGGACTTTGCGTTTTCCTGAGGAGCAGCAGATTTCTGCTGACGAGGCTTGCTATCCTGATTTTTATATTTCCGATCCTGACGGGGACGGTTATAGTTCTTCTTGAGGTGCTGCTCCTGAGGACGGTCACCGCGCTTACGTTCCATTGTTTGCTGCGGCTCGTCTGTTACAAAGTTTGAGAGAATGGATTCGTCAAACATGGTGATGGCTTCCGGTTCTGGTGCCTTTTCTACCGGCTTGGGCAGAGGTGGAATATCGTCAGGAATGGGAGGATCATTTTTTTTACCTTTTCCATTCCGGAGAATGCAAATATCACAGTTATGATAGCATTTTATGCTGGATGGGTCATTGTCCAGCCGAACCTTTACAGTTTGTTTGAGCAGACTCACATCGGTGACGGTACCCTTGCCATCACAGGTGTTCACAATGGAATCCTGCTTGGGACTTGTTTTAATCAGAGATTCATAGGCATCCTGCTCATATTTCAGGCAGCACATCAGTCTGCCGCAGGTGCCGGAGATTTTTGTGGGATTCAGAGAAAGACTCTGAGTTTTTGCCATTTTAATGGATACAGGCTGAAAATCGTCCAGAAACTGCTTGCAGCAAAAGGGACGTCCACAGATTCCCAGACCGCCCATCATCTTGGCCTCATCCCGAACGCCAATCTGACGCAGCTCAATGCGGGTGCGGAATACACCGGCAAGATCTTTTACTAAATCTCGGAAATCAACGCGTCCGTCGGCGGTAAAATAGAAAAGAATTTTGCTTCCATCAAAGCTGTATTCCGCAGAAACCAGCTTCATGTCCAGTTTATGATCCAGAATCTTATTCTGGCAGACCTCAAAGGCGTGAGGCTCCTTGTCCTTATACTCCTGCCGGATGCGGCGGTCGTTGTCCGTTGCAATGCGGATCACCGGACGGAGGGGCTGTACGACCTTTGAGGCGGGAACCGCATGGTTGCCCTCTGCACAGAAGCCGTATTCCGGCCCGCGTGCCGTATCGATGATCACTTCCTCCCCGGTCTGAATATCCAGCTTGCCGGGGTCAAAATAATAGATTTTCCCGCCCTTTTTAAATTGAATCCCCGCAACGGTAACGTCCTGCGGCTCCGGAATGGAATCAAAGGCAGGCACCGCAGGTTCATCATCCAGGGGAATGTTGCTAAAGGTGACTACAGGAGTTTTTACTTCCTCTGTAGTGGAATTCGAATGGTTGTTCATTTGGTAACTCCGTTCTATGAAATGTTCAAACATCAAATGATGAGATCATGACCGTATAGTTGATAAAAGATAGCCGACACAGTGTCCGGCGCTGCCATTGGCCTGAAGCAGCAGGACACAGTGATTCAGCGAAGAAATGGCACGGAACAGCTGCTGCCGGGTGCATGCCTTTGAGAGCTTCTGTACATCGGCGGAATACAGCTGATCGCCTCCGGATTTTTTTGCTAGTGCTCTGGTGAAAATCAGCTGGAGCCGTTCCAACAGCATCAGAAAGTCCTGTCGCTTCCACTTTTCCAGCGGCGCAATGGCATGCAATAGCTCCAGCTCGTCACCGACGGAAAAGGCTGCGGTGATTTCAGAGGCTTTTTCGTCATATTGGGTAGCGCCCTCCTTCAAAAAGATAAGCGCCGTACCCAGATAACCGCCGCATTTTTCCGCGGCAGCGGACAGCTGTTCCGGGTCGGCATCCGGCAGGCTTTCCGTCAGCCGCTGCCGCAGCTCCTGATCGGAAAGGGGAAACAGCTGCAATTCCACGGCGCGGGAGCGAATGGTGGGCAGGATCTTTTCAATATTGTCTGTCAAAAGAAAGAACGCACAGTATTCCGGCGGCTCCTCCAAAAGCTTCAGCAGAGCATTCTGGGCGGGCGCCTGCATGTCCTGCGCGCGGGGAATCACGTAAATCTTCTTTTTTCCCTCATTGGGCATGGTATAGGCGTCGGTCTGCATATCACGAATGACCGAAATGGGAACTGTGGCTTTGTCCGAATCCACGGTGATCACATCCGGATGCCCATTGCCAAAAATCTTATGGCAGGAAGGGCAGACGCCGCAGGGCTTTTCGCCACTGCCAGTACATTCCATGGCGGCGGCAATACAGCGCACCAGAGTTTTTTTCCCGGAGCCTTGTGGTCCAACTACAATATAACAATGAGAGAAGTGACTGTTTTGGATACGACTTAATCTGGCTTTCAGATTATCGTTTCCATAAAAGCCCGGAAAACGCATCAGACCTTTTCAAAACGATCTACATCCACCACAAAGATCGTTGCACCGCCAACGGAAACCTCCAGCGGCATGCTGGTATCAAAATCAAAGGAAAGATCGTTATTGGGAATCACCTGCTTGCGGCTGTGGGAGTATTCTTTGATAATGTCAATAACAGTCTGCACCATCTTGTCCTCCACGCCTACCATCAGGGTAATATTATTGGACAGAAGAAAACCGCCTGTGGTGGCAAGCTTGGTAGAGGAAAAGCCACGGTGGCTGAGATTACGGACAACGGCATTTGCGTCTTCTCGGTCAACAATTGCGAAAAGAAGCTTCATAGACGATGACCTCCTTACTTTATATTCTGAATTCAGCGGCAGATAATACCGCAGCATACTCTTCTATATTATAACTCTTTTTTTGCAAATAGGCTATATGTTTTTCAGTAATTTCCTCTCCGGGGGCTAAAATCGGAATACCGGGAGGATAGGGTGCAACGATCCCTGCACTGACTTTTCCAATGGCAGCGGAAAGAGGAAGTTCTTTCTTCGCGCCAAACAATGCCGAACGGATGGAACAGCGGATGATCGGTTCCGGGGGAAGAAGCTCGGGAGCGGGATCCGTTTTCTCCTTGCAGTAGGGAAGCAGGGACATAAGCCCGTCCCAGAGACGGGAAAAGGCGGCTTCCGCATCCCGGCAGGTGAGAATCAAGACCAGATAGCGTTCATCGGACATTTCAACATAGATATTCTGCAGCTGTAACAGCGTATCCGCCTGATTACCGGAAAGACCGGCACAAAGGGTATCAATGGTAAGGCGGCAGGGATCAAGCAGAAGCATATGAGAATCCGTCAGGGCATGGAAGGGAGAATTCTGGTTGATTTTTTCTCGGAACGCACGCACCAAATCGGCGCAGTGGCGATACGCCTCGCCATCCGCGCCCTCCAACTGGTCCCGCGCATAGTCGATGGATGCAAGAATGGGGTAGGAGGGGCTGGTGGTTCCAAAGATGGAACCGGTCCTTTTGAGATGCAGGCGGTCAAAGATATCCCTTCCTATATATAAAACAGAGGAGGAACCAAGGGCAGGCCATGTTTTATGGGTGGATACCACAGAAAGATCCGCACCCTGCGCCGCAGCAGAAGGAATACCCAATACGGGGAAGTGCGCGCCATGGGCCTGATCCACCAGTAGAAACATGCCGTGTCGGTGACACAGCGCCGCAATGGGGGCTAAGTCTGTGATAATACCATAATAGGTAGGACTGGTGAGAAAGACAGCCTTTGCATCAGGACAAGAAGCAATGGCGTCCGCAATCTTCTCTATGGTAAAAGCGCCGGACAGGGGCGAATTGGGCAGTGAATCCGGATAGATATAATATGGTGTAATATCCAGCAGCGCCATGGCATTATAAACGCTCTTATGACAGCCACGGTCTAAAATCAGAGTTCCACCCATGCCCACGGCCTCCGCAAGCATGGTATGGATCCCCTGGGTAGAACCGCAGGTAAAAAACAGCGCCGCCTTTGCGCCGGCGAAGTCGGCACAAAGGGCCTCCGCTTCGGAAATCACACCTTCTCCGGTATATAAATTCCCAGTGGGGGTGATTTCAGTAAAGTCAATGGGATAAATATCAGAAAAAAGGCCGCTGCCAATTCCTTTATGACCGGGCATGTGCATGCGCAGGGGAGCAGTTTTGGCAAATGAGATCAGATGATCGTATAAAGGTGCTGACATAAAGTACCCTCCAATCTATCAGCTGAGGGCAACACCGCACAATGCCGAATTATGCGGTATTGCCTTAGAAAAATCATATCACGTTTTGATGGGAAGAACAAGCCGTATACATTAGAATATGGACAATCAACCGTCAATGACGGACAAAATTCACCAAGTATTCCACAAAACAAAGAAAAACAAAAAAATACAGGAATAACTGCAAAAAGAGCTTGACAAATGGGCTTCTGACGGATATAATAGCTGAGCACTTGAAAACCGGGCTCCATTCCATGGGGCATTTGCTAAGAGACACATTGAATTGTGAAAAAACTTCTTGACAAAGTGGTTTGAATGTGTTA
>CAJKSU010000002.1 GCA_905202605.1 uncultured Eubacteriales bacterium | reverse complement strand
CTGGTTTACCTTCTTTCTTTCACCCCTTCGCGGCGGGGCTGGACTCCCCCGCCGCGGCAAAAAGCCTCCCTCTGACCAGGGGAGGCTTTTTGTATATCTGGAGCATATGCAAAAGCGGCTCGGTGATTTGCACCGAGCCGCTTTTCCGTTACCGATTTTTCAGTACTGCCGTACATTCCCGATCCGCAACACGGAATACCAGGAATCCGCCGATAAACACAATCACCAGTGCGCCGACGCCCATGGACTGGCTGCCGGACAGCTGTGTGACCACGGAGATCAGGGTCGTCCCCATAAAGGCCGCCCCCTTGCCGCAGATATCAAACAGGCCGAAGTATTCGCCAGACTTCTCCGGGGGGATGATTTTTCCAAAGTAGGAACGGGACAGCGCCTGAACGCCGCCCTGAAACATACCCACCAGCACTGCAAGCACCCAGAACTGCCACTGTGCCGCCAGAAAAACCGCAAAAATGGTAATGCCGGTATAGGCGATGATGCAGACCTTAATGAGCAGGCCAGTGTCATACTTCGATGCCAGCCGCCCAAACAGAATCGCAAAGGGAAACGCCACAAACTGGGTCAGCAGCAGCGCCAGCAGCAGTCCCGTGGTATCCAGCCCCACTGCGGTTCCATAAGCTACGGCCATGTCGATGATGGTATATACACCGTCGATAAACAGGAAGAACGCAATCAGGAACAAAAAGATGTGCTTCTCCTTCTGGATGTTCCGGAATGTATTGGCCAGCTGTCCAAAGCTCTGGCGGAAAGGATTCCCCACCGCCTCCACATAGCGGGTCTGATGATAGGTCTTCAGCAGTGGAGTGGCCAGTCCAAGCCACCAAACCGCAGTGAGGACAAACGCAATGGTCATGGCGGCGGACTGACTAAGCCCCAACTTGCCGCTCATCAGTACGATCACCAGACAAGCAATAAAGGGGATGCAGGAGCCGATATAGCCAAAGGCATAGCCCTGAGAGGACACGTTGTCCATACGGTCATCCGTCGTTGTCTCCGGCAGCATGGCGTCATAGAACACCAGCGAAGACGAATAGCACACCTTGGCGAACACAAAGATCACCAGAAACGAGATCCAGCTCCATGCAAAGCCCAGCGCCGCGCAGGACACCACGCCCAGAATCAGCGCCACGGTAAAGATTGGCTTCTTATAGTTCTTTCGGTCTGCCAGCGTACCAAATACCGGGCCGATGATTGCTGTGAGCAGTGTGGCAATGGAGCCAGCATAACCCCAATAAGCCAGATAGTTGGTGTCGGAGATGCCCTCCGCTGACGCCAGTGCATTGAAATAGATGGGAATCAGCGTAGAAACCAGCATGGTAAAGGCGGAGTTGCCCACATCATACAGGATCCAGGATTTTTCCCGTTTGTTCAGCTTAAACTTACCCATTTTCTCTCTCCTTCATTTTCTCTGAGTCATTCCGCCCCAAAGGTGTGATAGAATCCCAGTCCCAGCGGTGTACCTTCCTGAATATAGGCCACCAGCTCCGTTTTCAGGGTCACGTAGAGCTTTAGCGCTCCCTGATAACGCCCCCAGAGAATCTTGTCACTGTCCCAACATTTAGGATTCTGTTTCAGCGGCACCATCATATCACCGGTGGAAGGATGACCCGCCGCCTTCAGTCCTGCAAGAATTAGATCCCGCTTCGGTCCGGGCGGGGCGATCAGTGCGTTCAGGTAAAACACCATGGATTTCTCCGCATGGAAAATCTCCTTTGGGGTCAGGGGCGGATAAAAGTCTGCAATCACCAGCGCGCTGCCCTGTGAGGGAATCAGGTGCTTCGTCACCTTATGCCGTACCGGATCCAGCCCGTCCTTTTCCATCAGGTAGCGGTCAAAGGATGCTTCGATCTCCGAATGGCTGGCACCGGTCTGTTCCTTCTCCGCAACATAGGGGTGGCACTCCCGATCCAGCGCAAAGTGGCACAGAACGCCCATGAGATAGCTCAGCGCCGCCTCCTTCTGCGAAGAGGCCTTCATTGCCTTTACCGCCTGAGGAAAGAAGTCCGCCCCAGTGCGCTCGTGGCTCTTGTAGCCAATGGAGTTGATCCGAGTCGATGAAAACGGCTTATCATAAAACAGAAGATCCGGACCATGTACGCCAAAGTCAAAAATCTGACGCTGCCGCTGGATAATCTCACGGATCCCCGCAGGCATTTCCGCCAGTGCGTCACAGCCAAATCGGTAATGTGCATATGTGGTTGGCATAAAACCAGCTCCTTTCCCCTAAACTGTATCATAGATATTGTAGAATAGCAATGTAAAATCCGCCTCCGGACAATTGTATCGTTTCCGAAAAGTTTTTTACGCTTTTTTCTGTTTCCTATTGACATGGCGGGAATGCTATGGTAGAATGTCCGCAAGGTTAGTAATTACTAACTATATTTTATACACACGAATTAGTCACTTCTAACTATAGAAAGGATACCCATTATGAGCGTAGTTATTATCGGCGGCAACGAATGTATGGTCTGCCGCTACCAGGAAATATGCAAGAAGAACGGCTACAAGGCCAAGGTATTCGCCAAGGAGAACGGCCCCATGAAGAAGAAAATCGGCTCTCCCGATTTGATGATCCTGTTCACCGGCACCGTGTCACACAAAATGATGATCTGCGCCACGCAGGAGGCCAAGAAAAACGGCGTTCCGGTTCTGCATGTTCATTCCTCCAGTGCTTCCGCGCTCCAGCAGGCTCTGGTCTCCAGAAACGCCTGCTGAGAAATCTTACTGTTTGCCCGTTTCAGGTTTCCCGGACACCCCACCGGGTAATTCCTCCCGCGATGCTCCTGCTTGTTCAGGGGCATCGCTTTTTTGTGCAATAAAGGCTGGTGTGGAATCCGAAAATGCCGCACCAGCCTTTATTCTTATTCTTCTGTTTCCCGCGCCTTGATTGTCACTTTTCCGTCCTTCAGGAAGCTCCACACAATCAGAATCATAACAATTCCAATGGGGAACGCCGCAATAATGCTCACGGTTTGCAGGCTGTTCATGGAGCTTTCCGCAAAGATCAGCGCAATGGGCAGCAGAATCAGCAGAATACACCACATCAGCTGAATGAGCTTGCTGGGCATCTCGTTCTCCCCCAGCCGGTGATAGCTGTAGCAGGAGGCCGTCAGTGCAATGGAGTCAAAGGACGTTGCATAGAACGCGATCATCGTCAGCAGCAGTGCCACCATCACCAGCTTAGAGCAGGGCATCGTCTCAATAATGGAGACGATCAGTCCGTAGGCATCGCCGTTCTGGATATACTCGGCCACAAAATCCATAGCACCGGTGACCTGCAGGTGCATGGAGTAGTTGCCAAGAATGATAAAGCTCATAATGGTCGATCCAACACCGAACACATAGCCCCCCAGAATCGTCTGACGAATGGTGCGGCCTCTGGAGATATTGCCGATAAAGAACGGCGCTGCCACACACCAAACCATCCAATAGGCCCAGTAATAAATAGTCCAGTTCTGTGGGAAATTCGAGGTGCGCAATGGGTCAGTATAGGTCGAAAGCTCAAGGAAATTCCCCAACATGGTGCCAATGGAGGTAAGCCCCGTCTCGATAATATACTTGGTTGCACCGCCGAAAATCAGCACATAGGCCAGAATGCCAAAGAACAGGTAAATGCACGCCTTTGCCAGCAGGCTAATGCCGGAAAAGCCCCGAAGAAGGCAGGTGGTATAGATCACACAGGTGATGATCAGAATCACAATGGTAACCACCGTCTCATTAAGATGCACCCCAAACAGTGCGTTAATCGCGCTGGCCATCAGGGGAGTTGCCACAGAGAAGGTAGTTGCAGTTCCCGCCAGAAGCGCAAATACTGCCAAAAGGTCAATGAGCCGTCCCGCCAGCCCGTCGGTATGCTTCCCCAGCACGGGGCGGCACGCCTCGGAGTACTTCTGCCGATTGACACTGCGTACATGAAGCATATAGCCAAAGGCCGCCGCAAGCACCAGATAAAACGCCCACGGCACCAGACTCCAGTGGAAAATCGGAAAAACCCCTGCCCACTGCTGAATGCTGCCCATCTCCGCCATGTGGGGATCTGCGGCATACATGACCCACTCCGAGAAGGAGTAGAACAGGATATCCGCCGCAAGACCCGCGGTGAACATCATGGATCCCCACACGAAGAAGGAATACTTGGGCTTTTCATCCTGCCCGCCCAGTACAATGCTGCCATACTTGGAGGCAGCAATATAGATAGACAAAATCAGCATGCCCAGTCCAATAATGAGATAGTACACGCCAAAGGTATCACCAAAGAAGAATCTCACCTGACTCAGTACTGCGCCGGCCTGCTGCGGCAGCAGCATAAACACCACGCACAGGCCCACAATCAGCAGCAGTGGAACCAGCGTAATCATCCAATCAATTCGTTTTGTCTCTGTGGGGCTTTTTTTCATCGGTATTACCTCCCGTTTTCGCAGTAGGTGGAGTCCAGCTGACACAGCTCCTGATAGCTGTCGATCTCCCTGAGACTGTCCGGTGAAATGGCGCGAATCCCCAGCTGATAATCCTCCGGGTGGCAGAACAGCGCCACATCATCCCAATAGATATCGGTATTCTTTTTCTCCGCATATTCCAGCTCCAGCTGCGCTCGGAGGCGCTTTCCGTCCTCCGCCGACCAGAAGGAGACGCTGTGCAGTTCCCAGCCAGAATCTGCGCCTGTGCGGCTGCAACGGGTCACAATGCCATTCCGGTTCAATGTCAGCACCCACTCCTCCGTGGGTACTTCACGCCAGATACAGCAGTAGCCCGAATGCTCGAACTCCGTGTGTAGAATTGCCGGATCCCGAATCAGCTGGTCGCCGTCCAGAATCACCACATCCTCCAAATGTTCTCTGGCGTAATAGAGGGAGGAGATATTATTGCAGGTCAAATAATCCGGATTCTCGATCAGCGTCAGGCCGGGATTCTCCAGAGGAAGCGAGGCAAATGCCTCCTTGAGATGCCCCACCACCACGTAAATCTCATAAATTTCATTTTGATGCAGTGCAGAAATAATCGTGTCGATCATTCGATGTCCCCGAACCCGCACCAAAGGCTTGGGAATGGTATCTGTAATAGGGCGCATCCGGTTGCCAAGTCCAGCCGCCATGATAATCGCCCGCTTTGCCTGATTCAAGGTTTAAATACCTCCATTGCGCTGCTTCATCAAATTCTGAAACAGTGCTGAATACTCCGAAGCATACCGGTACTGCATCAGCGCATAGCCGCCAAAATCCACGCCCAGCTTTTTTTTATACTCGCACCAGTTGCTCCAAAGCAGCCCGCCAAGGGCTATATAACAATAAATTTTCAGCCGGGTATCCCCGTCACAGCTTCCTTCAAAATACCAGTCAACAATCTGATCCACCATGCCTCTGTCATAGCCCGCATAGATGGCGAACATGGCAATATCCAAGTGGGGATCATTCATCCCAGCATATTCCCAGTCAATGAGGTGCAGCGTCTCCTCCCCGTTTTCATTGACAAACAGGAAGTTATCCGGCACCGCGTCCACATGGGTCAGCACACACTTCCGATCCAAACGGCTTAGGAACGGGCGCATGGCAAGGCAGCGCAGCCGAACCTCATCATAGTCCGGATACACCGAGGTACCCATGAGGCTTTCGTAAAAATCGATCTCCTGATAGATGTCGAAATCATGGGGAACCTTCAGCGCCTTTTCATGGAACTGCCGCAGCAGCGCCATGCAGGCCTGCACCTCCTGAGGATTGTTCGGGTCGCAGTTTCTGGTTTCTGTCCAGTATCTTGCCAGCTTATAACCCGTTTCCGGGTCAATGGCGATCACATGGTCGGAAATTGCGTCTCCGGACAGCGCCCGGTAGTTCTCCGCCTCCTGACGGCGATTGATGAGCTTGTCCGTCCCCTCCCCCGGCACCCGCAGGATATACTGGGTGCCGCCGCTTTGGAAGCGGAAGGAGCGGTTGGTCATGCCTGCCGAAGTGGGCTGGACGTCAGTGATCTGTTCTCTGCCGACCCCCAGCGTTTTCTCCAGAAACGCAATGGCAGTATCGGTGAGAAATCTCTCTTTATGACAAGCTTTCATAGGCTTCAGGACTTCTTCTCATCGTCCATGGGATCTACAACATCCTCCATGGGGTTGAACTCGCCGCCCACGTCTTCCTTCACATCGGAAGCGGTGGTATCCTTCTTCTTGCCAAGGTTCTGGAAGAACAGCTTGATCTTCCGGCGGAAAATTGCCAGTGCCGCACCGCCCGCAATGAACAGACCCGCGATCATGGATACCACATAGGTCACGGTGCCGGGATCCAGATAGGCAAAAGCAGGCGCACTCATCAGCAGCACGGTAAAAAATCCGAAGTAGGTGTAGCGCAATAGCTTCTTTGTGTTTTTCATAATTTAATTCCTCCTAAAAATACTGGTAATTTTACCCCTGTGCCTTGCGGCTGCCCAGACGCTTTACAATATAGCGTCCTGCGGCCTCCGCGCCATGACCAAGGTTGTAAATCTCCTTTTCCTTCACCGTCTGAATGGTCTCCCGGAACTCGTCGGGTCTGGACAGCAGATCCATTGCCACATCCCCGGCACGATCCAGCTGAGAAAGCTCTAACTCGCCGCCCAACTGTCCGCGAATGCGGATATCAAAGGGAACCACGTCGATTTTGTCGTACTCCGGGTTCATAATCTTCATGGGCGTGTTGATGTAGAGCACCGGCTTCAAGGTAGACAGTGCAAATTCAAAGCCCACATTGGACCAGTCGGTGACCAGCAGATCCGCACTGTAAACAGTATCGGTGGAGCTGAAATCCGTCTGAATGATAAAGTCCTCGCCCAGCTTGTCCTTATATCGGCTCTGGAGCCCCTCAATCTTCTCGCCGTAAAGGCGCACATACTGGGGATGAGGCCGGATAATCAACCGAATTCCGGGGCGCAGGAACTGCTCGATCAGCGTATCAATGCAGGAATCCATGATATTATCCTTCTGCCATGAGGGAGCCACCAGAATGGTCTTCTTCTCATGGGGCATCTTGGGTGTATTCTCCCATGCTTCAGTCATTTCATCCAGCAAGCCGTAGCCCACCTGCACCAGTCGGCGCGGCTTCAGGCTATAGAGCTTTTCAATGGCTCTGGCCTCCTCCATTTGATGGGGGCCAACGCAGAACAGGGTGTCATAGTGATCCAGCGCATGGGTGCGCAGGGTCATGTTGTCGGAGCTGACACCGTGGTCGGTATAGATGTACTCGATGTCCTTCCGTACCAGACTCCGCTTGATGTGATAGGTTTCAAGATCCGGCATGGTCATGATCACCATGTCCGCATCCATCTTCATCATCAGCGTAATGAGCTTCATTTCGCCGATATAATAGGGCTTGATCCGCGGCTCGTTCATGGAGAATACCGCATCCTTGGGATCCGAGGTGATGTAGTGGATCACAATGTCGGAATGTTTCAAAACATAGTCGATCATACCGGAAAAATACTTATAGAAGCCGCTGCCCTCGCTGTAGAATACCAGCTGCTTATGCTCCTTATCAGACAGGAAGCGATGGTAATCATCATGCTCCTGCTTTTTGTAAGGCTCCAGTTCCTTTTTCTTCTGTGCGTCCTTTGCTTTCAGCTCTTCGAGATCCTTTTTGCTCTCCTCCAGCGCCGCATAGTCAATGTACTTAGAGGGCTTATAGAGGAAATTCATAAGGTACAGATTTGCAATGGCAAACAGGTTGCTGGCAATCCAGTAAAGTCCCACACCTGCGGGTACCAGATAGGTAAAATAGGTGGAGAAAGCCACGGTGAAGATGGTAACGCCCCAGCGGCTCAGGAAGCCCTGCTCCTTCTGGAGCACGTTATCCCGGTTCTGCGCCCAGCACAGCAAGAACGTAGAGCCGCAGGACAGCACCGGAACCAGCGTAATCAGCGCAATGGGCCAAATAGGCGGTACCTGTGACAGGTTAATGCCAAGAAACATGGTGTCAAGGCTCTGCGCTGCGGAGATAATCCCCGCAATGTCCACGCCGGGCAGCTGGCTGGCAAGGCCCATGAAGTAATCATAGTTGGCGGCATTGCGCATGGCCTCGATGACCTTGAGCTGTGCGCCGCTTCCAAGCTCCTGCACCCCCAGCAACTGAGCGGTTGCCGCCACAAAGGTCTTGCAGGTGGCGCTGTCCACCCGCAGCAGGTGCTGCATGGGGTTATAGATCACATTGATAAGTCCCAGCACCAGAATGATCTGAATGATCATCGGCACCATGCCCAAAAGCGGGCTGTACTTTTCTCGCTTATAAAGCGCAATGGTTTCATCGGAAATGGTATCCTTATCCCCATAGTGCTTTGCGGTAATCCGGTTGATCTCCGGCTGGAGCCGGATCATCTTAATGGAGTTCTTCTGTACCACCACCGACAGGGGCAGCAGAATAACTTTGCTGAGCAGGGTAAACAGCAGGATCGCAATCCCATAGCTCTTTACCAGCTTATAGCAGATCCACATCAGCCATCCCAGCGGGATGCCAATGCACGTGTTGATCAGTGACATGAACTTCTTTCCTCGTTTCTTGCTGTGATTGTATTTTAATGTTTCGGCGGCCTTGGCCCCGAAGCATCCTTTCCGTGTTTGCGATCCGGCTTTCCCGGCTTTTTTCCATGGTGCCTGTCCGGACGCTCCTTAGCATTGTAGTAATCCGGCAGTACATAGCCCTCCGCAGGCTCTACCATGGAGAGGTTTAAATCAAAGGCGGCATTAAGCACCATGCGGGTGGCGTTGATTCCTGTCTGCCCCTCCAAATCCAGCTGCTGTCCCGGAATATAGGCCGATATCAGCGCATTCTGCATCACCGGCGTCTCCGTTTCCGTATCAAACCACGGGCCGCCGAACTGCTCCACCATATGGAGCGGCACTCTGGCGCCGTGATCGGACAGGAGCAGGATCACCGCATCCGGATCCTGTTTCTGAATACTGTCAACGGTGGAAAGGATCACGGAATTGATGTACTGGAGCTGATCGGTATAGAGGCTTGGCTCCTTCCAGTACCAGTATTTGCTCTGGTCTGCCTGAATGCTGCCATCCTTGTGGAACACAAAGGGCGCATGGGGCGACTGGATATAGCTTACGGTCAGTGTCGGCCCGTCAGTCTCATCGGCGCAGCCCTCCAGTGCTTCAATCGCATTTTCCACCGGTCCCACATAGTTGTCCCGGTAGTTCATGAAAATTTTCAGATTGATCTGATCTCGAATCGTCGGAATCTGCTGAAACAGGCTGTTCCGGAGCAAATACGAGGAAACGGTATCCTCATGCTGGCCCCGTGTCAGCTCATGGGCCGGAAAGCGGAGATAGCGCCAGTGGTTGACCAGATTCACCCGGTAGCCGTTCTGCCAGAACAGCTGTACCATATAGGGATTCTCCAGATACTCCCGGCGCACCCGGTTGGTCATATTGTCATCCACCACATAGTCGAGGTTCAGGAGGTTGGGAACAATATCCTCCGTCCAGCAGGACTCCGTATTTCGGCCGGTTTCCGAAATGGAAAACCCCCGTTGCCGCAGCGCGTCATAGAACGCACTGTTGTCAAAATCGAAATAGGTTTTCAGATTCTCCGTGCCGCCATATTCATCAAATAATAAGTAGTAGACGTTGCGCTTTTCCCCGGAGAACCGCGCCGATCGAATTTCCTCCGGCGCATCCGGCGGCGGCGTCCGGCTGGCATTGGTGATGAGCTTTGGGATCGCCGTAATGCAGCTGACAAAGCACAGTGCGCCGAAGGTCAGGGCAATGATCCCGCAGCCTGCGGTCATATTCGGCTTTTTCCACAGCAGCAGCACCGTCAGAAGAATCAAAAGCGCCGCGATCAGCAGCAGCTGATACCGATCCCGCAGCCATGGAAGCTTTCCCTTGACCGCCTCCGCCACCATGCTAAAGTTGATGACCACCAGCATGCCCAGACAGGTCATAAATGAAGCCCGGCTCATATTTCGGAACAGGATGCCGGCAGCTGCCAGCATCACCAGCGCCGTCAGGAGAAACACGCAAACAAACAGCCGGGTATCGCCAAGCTCCGCCTCTCCGGCATTTTGCGCATAAATAAAGGCGCAGGGATACAGACTGGTAAGGATCACCGCCAGCAATCCCGCAATCCAGCTTTTCTTATGTGTACGCATCCATTTCATGGTACAGAGGCCTCCTGATTTTCGGACTTCTTCTGCCCCCCCTGCCCGTCACCGGGCTATGGAAACCTGCCAGAAAGTTGTCAACCTTTATTCTATCATACATTCCCTGATTTGCAATCTATATTTTCACAAATCCCACACATTCTACTGCATATTATACAAATTTTAAACACTTTATCCCTGCGAATCCCGCACAACCACACAAGAACGGTGCAGAACCGTCAGGATTCCGCACCGTTCTCATTGTTATGCCGTACCTAACAGCGTACCAGCGCAGAGGCAAACAAGACAGATCACCGTCAGCAGCGCCAGCAGCTTCCATACAAATCGCAGCCACACGCCATAGGATACCCTGCCAATTGCCAGCGCCCCCATCACCACTGCAGAGGTTGGCGTAATTAAATTCACCAGTCCAGAAGCTGATTGGTAGGCCGTAATCAGCAGTGCCCTGCTGACGCCGGTCATTTCCGCCAGCGGTGCCATAATCGGCATCGCTAATGTGGCAAGCCCCGACGATGAGGGGATCAGGAAGGACAGGATTACGAAAATTCCAAAGGACAAGAGGATAAAGCCCACGCCGCCCGCACCGGTCAGCGCCTTTTCTCCCCAGAACAGGATGGTATCCGTAATCTTCCCCTGATTCATGATCACCGTGATGCCGCGGGAGATTCCGATGATAAATGCCACCCCCAGCAAATCCGCCGCACCAGAGACAAAGCCGCTTACGATCTCCTTCTCCCCGACGCCGCAGAGCATTCCAGTGAGCACCGCCGCCACCCAAAACAGCGCCGACAGTTCCGGGAACCACCAGCCCAGCGTCGGGATGGCAGTCAACCCCATGTCGGAAAAGGGGATCACGCCGTAGATCATCACCAAGAATGTCCCGGCAAACAGCCACAGCGCCATCTTCTGGGAGCCGGTGAGAACTGGTTTCTTCTGAGATTTCAGGGCAAAGTGCTGTAGATTTTCCTCCCGCTGCGCAGCCACCAGACTGCGCTCCGGATACCGGTGTACCCGCTGCCCATAGCGCAGCACATAGCTGATAGACACAGCGGTTCCCAGCAGCAGGATCATCAGCCGCAAACCGATGCCCTGCCCCATGCTCACCCCCGCAAAGCCAGCGGCAATACCCGTGGCGAAGGGATTCACCGTGGATCCAAGCACACCCGCTCCAGCGCCCAGCAGGATCACACTGACCGCAGTTACGGTATCATACCCCGCCGCCACCATCACCGGCAGCAGCAGCGGATAAAAGGCAATGGTTTCCTCCGACATGCCGAAGGTCGTTCCGCCCAGAGCGAACGCACACATAAGGATCGGGATCAGCACGCCGCCCCGGTTTCCCAGCTTTCCCACAATGGCAGAGATCCCGGCATCCACTGCGCCGGTCTTTCCCATGACACCCAGGAAACCGCCTACCATTAAGATGAATACCGCCACCTCAATGGCCTCATAAAAGCCCTCCAATGGCGCTCTCGTTACCGCCCAAATGCTCTGTCCGCTGCGGCTCACCTGCGTATAACTGCCCGCCACCGGCGCGCCGTCCGCCAGATAGTGATACTGTCCCGCCGGAAGGATCCACGTAAGCGCCGCCACGATCAAAATCAGCAGCAGCAAAATGGTTTCTGCGCTGGGCATTTTTAATTTACGCAATCAGACCCCACCTATCACCGTTGTTCCGCATTTTCCCTCCATGGCATCCAATCCCCGCGCCAGTGAGGTAATGATTGCGCGGCCACGGGGATTGCGCCGGACAAATTCCATGGCGGCCTGCACCTTGGGGAGCATGGATCCGGCGGCAAAATGCCCCTCCTGACAATATTGCTCCATTTCCGTCACGGTCACCTGCCCCAGCTTCTTTTCATCGGGCTGCCGAAACCGGATGGATACCGCATCCACCTCTGTGAGGATCAGCAGCACGTCCGCTTCCATCTCCGCCGCCAGCAGCTGCGCCGCCAGATCCTTGTCGATCACCGCCGGGACGCCCTTTAAGCTGCCGTCCTCCTGCTTTACCACCGGGATTCCGCCGCCGCCGCAGGCAATGGCAATGGTGGTATCCCACAGGGTCTTCAGCGTTCCGATCTCCACGATTCGCCGGGGCTTCGGAGAAGCGACTACTCTTCGCCAGCCCCGTCCGGCGTCCTCCCGCAGGGTATAGCCCTTTTCCTGCTCGATGCGCCGTGCTGTTTCTTCCGAATAAAACGGGCCGATGGGCTTGGCGGGATGCGCAAATGCCGGGTCATCCTCGTCCACCACCATTTGGGTCACCACGGTCACCACCGGGATATCCCGTCCCCGGCGCATCAGCTCCGCCCGGAGCTTCTGCTGCAAATGATAGCCGATATAGCCCTGACTCATGGCGTCGCACACGTCAAAGGGCATGGGTGGCGTCTGCTCCGCCGCGACCTCCGAAGCAAGGATGATCCGCCCCACCTGAGGGCCGTTTCCATGGACGATCGCCATTTCGTAGCCGCCGCAGCTGAGATCCGCCAATGTTTTCGCCGTCCGCTCCACCACCATCGCCTGAGATTCCGCCGTAGGAGGAATCCCCTTTTCCTCCAGCGCATTGCCGCCCAGAGCAACCACGATTCTCGTCGGCGCGCTCATAGGGTTGCCACCAGAATTGCCTTGATTGCGTGCATGCGGTTTTCTGCCTGATCGAATACCACAGATCTGGGGCTGCGGAATACACTGTCGGCAACCTCCCGGATATCCACGCCCTTCTCCAGCCATGTCTGCGCCATAACGGTGCCGGTATCGTGGAAGGATGGCAGACAGTGCATAAAGATTACGCCCGGATTATGGGTATCTGCCAGCAGCCGCTCGTCCACCCGATATGGGGTCAGCAGCTGTGTCCGAGCCGGAATCTTGTCCTCCTCGCCCATAGATGCCCAAATGTCGGAGTATACCGCATCTGCCCCATGGAGCGCCTGCCGGTCCGTTGTCAGCGTAATATTCGCCCCGGACATTTCCGCCTGACGCCGCACCCGCTCCATGATATTCTGATCTACTCCGTCGATCAGCTCCTTGGGGCCATAGCCCACAAAGTCCACCCCCAGCTTGCAGCAGCCGAACATCAGTGCATAGCACATATTGTTCCGCACATCCCCGACAAACACCAGCTTCTGATGGTCAAGGGGCTTTGCAACATGCTCCTCCAGGGTCATAAAATCCGCAATGATCTGGGTGGGATGGTCGTCATCGGTCAGGCCGTTATATACCGGCACACCGCTGTATTTCGCCAGCGTTTCCACCACCTTCTGGTCATAGCCCCGGTACTCGATGCCGTCAAAGAACCGCCCCAGCACCTTGGCGGTGTCCTCCATGGATTCCTTTTTGCCCATCTGCGAGCTGCCCGGCTCCAGGAAGGTTACGTTGCCCCCCTCATCATGCACCGCCACCTCAAAGGCGCAGCGGGTGCGGGTGGATGTTTTTTCAAACAGCAGGGCAATGTTCTTCCCCCGCAGGCAGCTGCCCAGTACGCCGCTGCGCTTTTTCGCCTTCAAATTATGCCCCAGCTCCAATAGATACCGGATCTCTCCGGGAGTAAAGTCCATGAGTGTTAAAAATGATCTGCCCTTTAAATTTACCGGCATAGTTACTTCCTCCTGTTAAATCATATCCCGCACCAGCGGCATGGTCATGCATCTTGGGCCGCCCCGGCCCCGTGCCAGCTCCGAGCTGGGAATGGTCAGAACCTCCACCCCGTTTTCCCGGAGGAGGTCATTGGTCACCTGATTGCGGTCATAGGCGATCACCCGTCCCGGCGCAATGGCAAAGGTATTGGAGCCGTCGTTCCACTGCTCCCGTGCCGCATCAATGACGCTTCCGCCGCCGCATGGGATCAGCGTCACCTTGGGAAGGCCCAGATGATCCATCAGGATCTCCGCCAGAGACGCCCGCTCCTGCCGAATGCTCAGGTGTCCGCCGCCCTTTTCCAGCACGAATACCTCCATATTCCCCTGAATGTTGGGATGCATGGTGAATTTGTCCCGATCTACCATGGTGAATACCGTATCGAGGTGCATAAAGCTCCGGCTCTTGGGGATATCAATGGCGAGCACCTGTGAAAAGCCCAGTTCCAGCAGATTCTTTGCCAGAATTTCAATAGCAAAGGGCTCGGTGCGCTGAGAAATCCCCACCGCCACCGTATCCCGGCTGAGCACCAGAATATCACCGCCCTCCAGACTTGGCTCCATGTCCCGGCGGTAGACCTTCGGCACATTCTGATAGACCGGGTGATACCGGAAGATATAGTCGCCGAACAGCGTCTCCCGGTTTCTTGTCTGACTGTACATCCGGTGGAGAGACACTCCGCTGCCGATGCAGGCAAAGGGATCTCTGGTAAAATACAGGTTGGGCATGGGGTCGATCACGAAAGGATAATCCCCCTCCAGATAGTCGGTGAGATTCTTCTTTCCATAGCCGTAGATCTCCGACTTCCGTACTCCCGCCATCATTTTCAGCACCATATTCTTGGTGCTCAGTCCCAGAAAATACTCCTCCATCCGGGCGATCCGCTTTTCTCCGCGGATTCCGGCGTCCCGGAGGTAATCCAAGATAAACTGCCGCCGGACGCCCTCCTCGGTAAGGGATTCCGCCACCAGATCCTCCAGATATACTACCTCTACCCCCTGCTCGGTGAGCAGCTGCGCAAACCGGTCATGCTCCTGACGTGCAAGGTGCAGGTACGGAATATCGTCAAACAGCAGCCGGTCCAGATGCTCCGGCATCAGGTTCAGCAGCTCCTCGCCGGGACGATGCAGCAGCACCCGGCGCAGGGTTCCGATCTCTGACCAGATATTGATTGCTTCGTTCAAGGCACACACTCCTTTTTGTTCATCAAAGGCAGTATGTCCCCACAGCTCAAATTCATGCACAGATGTCAAAAGGTCTGCTGCAAAACTTGCAGCAGACCAAAAATCACTTGATTCATTTCAACGAGCCACCAGTCCCCACCGCCCCAAAAGGGGGGAAAGAACCGACTGGGGAGGGGGTATGAACCGGAAACGGTTCTTAGCCAGTCGGTTCTTTCTGTGGCACAGCACACTGGCTGGCTTTTTGGGAGAATGGCAATTCCTCTAAAGCTACCTGATCAGTAGAGGACTTTGGATTGCATGGTTAGTATAGCGCATTATGTTCGATTTGTAAAGTACTTTGTTTGTTTTTTGCTGTTATTTTTGATTTTTATGCGACTGGCACAAAATAATGTTTCAGAATTATTGCATTTTGAAACAAAATTTTAACACGTTACCCTGTGCTTACCGGTTTTCCAGCACTGACAGAAGGATCAGAACCGCTATGATCGCCGCCACCACCGTAATGGTGGTGACCAGCTGGCGTTTAGAGCCTTTTCGGCCTTCCTTTTTGCGCCCTTCGTACTTAAGGTTGATATTCTCCCGCTGGTGGGCCAGCTGCGCCGCCCCCTCCAGCATCTGCTTCTGTTGATTGACCTGATCCGGTGAAACAGTTGGCATCATCTGACGTTCACTCCTATCCGTATGCGGCATCCGTTAAATGATCCGCAGTGCAGACAGTACCGCCAGCACAAGGATCACCGCCGCAACACCAATACCGGTGGCAATTTTCTGCCGGCGGCTGCCCGCGGCCTTTTCCGGCTGCTGCATCCACTCCTGTCCGTTCCGCTCTGCCGTCATTTGTGCGGTGCGCATGTTCATGAACTCAGCATTTCTTCTGGCTTCGTCATAATTCTGCATGGGCAATGGCATAATATTACCTCCTGACATCGAATATGATTTCAATCAAAACGTGATGATTAGTTACCTTCTTTGTATCTCCATAATATCATTTTGCATTTCACTCTGTAAATCGACATTTTACACAAGAATGTATTTCCATTTCTATGCAGCATGCGAAAAACGGAGCATTCCCCATTGGGAACACTCCGTTTTCGTCTTATTGCGCAGTAATCGACACGATTGCGCCGCCGTCGTCAATGGTCACGGAATAGGTGCTCTGCCCATCCACCAGCACGGTCAGATTGCCGCTGTCATCGTATGTGGTAACCTCCAGATCATGACCGCCCGCAGCGCCCCACATCATCCGATACTGATTCTCCGCTCCGTCCTCTCCGGGAATCAGCTCCGCCAGTCCGGAGTCTTCCGGCAGCTGGGCCAGCTCCGTTACACCGGAGAATATCTGCTGTGCCGCTCCAAGTGCCTGACCTTCCGTTACCACAAAGGTTCCGTCATCCTCGCTCTCATTGGTTCTGGACAGATACCGCACCACAATGCTCCAGAACGAGGTGGGATCCTGTGCGTCAAAGCTCGTCCCGTCCATTACGGAATCCAGCGCGCACTCGATCTCTGGCAGCGCCTGCCTGATCTCATCCGGCAACGTTGGATCCGGCGTCTGGCTGGGGCTTGGCTCCGGAGACTCCGACACCTCCGGCGTGCTGCTGGGCGTGGGCGTCGGGGTCGGTGCAGCGGTAGGTGTGGGCGTCTGGGGTACAGGCGTCGCAGTTGCTGCCGGTGCCGGTGTTGATGTGGGGCTGGGAGAAACCTCCTCCACCCGCCGCACCAGTTGTTCCACCGCATTGCCGGTTTCCGTGTCGTACAGCGTCAGATTATTCCCGTTGAGGGTAAAGCTGTAGGTCGTGGCATTCTCTGCGCCGTTTTGGAACACATACAGCCACACCTGCTTGCCGTTGTCCTCCAGCCAATAGGTATAGTTGGTGGTGGCGCCGGAGGCCGCGATCTCCAGATTCTCATTGGATTTAAACGTATAGACCTTTGTGCCGTCCGCATTATCCCACACGCCCACAAGGCTGGACTTATATTCCTTCGTCACATCCTTGCTTCCGTCCTCTGTTTTCCGCTGCTGCTCCAGCGCAGGGGTCACCGTCCCCCGTTCCGGCGTTGCAGAAGGACTGAGCTGCTGCCAACTGCTGTCCACAGAGGCCGTGTCCAATTCCGACTCCGACTCCATATGGGATGTGCCGCAGCCGCCCAGCATTCCCAGACACAGTCCTGCTGTCAGGAGCAGTGCGCCAAGACGTTTGAATCTCATTTGCCGTTCTTCCTTTCCCATGGCCGAAGCGACCCTTTTGTTTTTGACAATCCCGCAACTCCGCAGGGTTTGAATTTGAACGCGTTTCCGCGCATTTATCGTTCCTCGTCAGACATTATTATACCGATTTTCGGCGGAAATGCAACCATCTTTCCTGACCGCCCCCTGTGGCTCCGCTCCTGCCCTACGGGAGGCAGAATTTTCTTCCGGAGTGCAAACAGCATCAGCACATTAGGAGTTGCCATCAGTCCTGCCAGCAGGCTTCCCAAACTCCAGAGCCCCTCCAGCGGCGCAAAGGATCCCAGAAATGTGCAGGCCAAATACAGCATACGGTATCCCAAGATCCAGTCCTTCCCCAGCAGATATTCCGTGCAGCACTCCCCATAGTAGCACCAGCCCACAACGGTAGAAAACGCAAAAGCAACCAGGGAAGCCATAAGAATCGGCTTCCCGCCGGGGATCAGGGAAAACGCCCGGAAACACAGGCTGCCCGCCGCAGCATCCTGAAACCGCTCCGGCGCATGGAGTATCGCTGCCACCAGCGTGATCCCGGTCATGGCACAGATCACCACCGTGTCCCAAAACACCCCCGTCATGGAGATCAGCGCTTCTTCCTCCGGCTTCCGTCCCGGCCCGGCTGCGGCCGCCATGGGTGCAGTCCCCATGCCGGATTCATTGGTAAACAGCCCTCTCGCAACCCCATAGCGCATTGCGGTTATCATAGTGCTGCCCACAAATCCGCTTCCCGCTGCTCTCGGCAGGAATGCGCTGTGCAGAATCGTTTCCAATGCCGGAAGGATGTCCGCTCTGCACCGGATCAATACCGTCCCACAGCCCAGCAGGTAAAGTGCTGACATGGTAGGAACCAGCTTTTCGCAGGCCGCCGCAATGGTTCGTATCCCCCCAAGGATGATTGCCCCTGCTGCCGCTGCAACCAGTGCGCCCAGCAGCCATAGTGGAAATCCTGTTCCGTCGTGTACCGTCTGGCAAATGGCATTGGACTGTATCATTGCACCAGTTCCCGCTGCCGCAAAAATGCCCATTACCGCAAAGCACTTTGCCATTCCACGCCAGTGCAGCACATCATTGAGCACATACATGGCTCCGCCCGCTTCGTCTCCGTCCTTTCGCTTTCTCCGATGCCGGAGACAAACCAGCGACTCGGCATACCGCGTCGCCATCCCCAAGACGCCGGTGAGCCAGCACCAGAACACCGCGCCAGGACCACCCAATGCCACCGCCGTTGCCACGCCGATGATATTCCCTGTTCCAATTGCCGCCGCAAGGGAGGTTGCCAGCGCCCCAAAGGGTGAAATTCCGTTAATCCCCCGCTGCCCTGTCAAGCTTTTGCGAATCCCCTCCCCGGTTCTGCGTTGAATGCCCCGAAGATGAAGGGAAAAATAAATATGGCTACCCATTAGCAGGAGCATCAGCGGCCCGCTCCACATAATTCGTTCCAGTGTCAGGATCACCCCAAGCGTTTCCCTCCTTGACAACCTCATGTCCTCGAAATACAATGGTATATAGAAATGTATGTGCGATATTCTCGCGTCATACCCCACAAAAAGGAGGATCTCCATGTCCAAGCGCAACGCCAGAAACACCCGGAGTCGGATTGTCTCCGCCGCATGGGAACTGTTTTATGAAAACGGCTATGATGATACCACCGTAGACGATATTGTAGAACGTTCCGCCACCTCTAAGGGCTCCTTTTATCACTACTTTGCCGGAAAGGACGCGCTGCTCAGCTCGCTTTCCACGCTATTCGATGAAAAATATCAGGAATTGATTCCCAATATGGATGCCAGCCTGTCCGCCTTTGACCAGCTGATCTACCTGAACCATGAGCTGTTTTTCATGATTGAGAACTCCATCTCACTGGAGCTGCTGGCACAGCTTCTCTCCACCCAGCTGATCACCAGCAGTGAAAAGCATCTCATGGATCAGAGCCGGTACTATTTCCGAATTCTCCGTAAAATCTGCACCGACGGGCAGAAGTCCGGTGAACTGCGGCAGGACATTTCCATCAATGAAATGGTACGCACCTATGCGCTGCTGGAACGCGCACTGATGTATGACTGGTGCATCTGCGGGGGAAACTACTCTCTTTCGGTCTATTCTGCCAATCTTTTGCCGAATTTATTGGGATATTTCAAAATTATATAAATTGACTTAATTTTATTCTGTACTATAGTCTAGTAAATAAACAGCTATATATCATAAATTTTAGTGATATATAGCATTATTTCTACATGTTTTATTCTACACTTCATTCTGTATTGCGGTCTATTTTATCGTGCAGTATAATAGCTCCCGAGAAACGGCGATTCCAAATCGCCAAGGAAGGGGTATTTTTATACATGAGCACAAAAAGCATTCTGATTCTCGCCACCATGGCAGTCTATCTGATCGGCATGGTGGTCATTGGAATCGTCTGTTCCAAAAAGAACAAGTCCACAGACGATTTCTATCTGGGCGGGCGGAAGCTTGGCCCGCTGGTTACCGCCATGAGTGCGGAGGCCTCCGACATGAGCTCTTACCTGCTGATGGGGCTGCCCGGTCTGGCTCTGCTCAGCGGTCTGGCAGATGTGGGCTGGACGGTCATTGGTCTTGCTGTAGGTACTTATCTCAACTGGCTGATCGTCGCAAAGCGCATTCGCCGCTATTCTCAGCACATCGGTGCAGTCACCGTGCCGGACTTCTTTTCCCGCCGCTATCACGATGACAAGAATCTGCTGTCACTGATCGCTGCGCTGGTTATCATCGTTTTCTTCATTCCCTATACCGCCTCCGGCTTTAACGCCTGCGGCACCCTGTTCTCCAGCCTCTTCGGCGTGGATTACTTCACCGCCATGGTTGTCTCCGCCGTGGTCATTGTCCTGTATACTGCGCTGGGCGGATTTCTGGCGGCTTCCACCACGGATCTCATTCAGTCCATTATCATGACCATCGCACTGATCGTCGTGGTGTTTTTCGGCATTCACATGGCTGGTGGTTGGGACGCTGTTATTTCCAGCGCCCAGTCTCTCCCCGGCTATCTGAGCTTCACCCAGACCTACGATGCCGCCGCAGGTGCCGCCAGTGTCTACCGTCCCATCACCATTATTTCCACTCTGGCATGGGGTCTTGGCTATTTCGGCATGCCCCATATTCTTCTGCGGTTTATGGCCATTGAGGACGTCAACAAGCTTAAAACTTCCCGCCGGATTGCCTCCATCTGGGTGGTCATCTCCATGGCAATCGCCGTGCTCATCGGTGTGGTCGGCAATGGTATGATCCATGCCGGTGCGCTGGAGTCCATCCCTGCGGCGGATTCTCAGCGAATCATCATCAAAATCTCCATGCTGCTGTCCAGCTATGGTGTGCTGCCTGCCATTGTCGCCGGTCTGATTCTCTCCGGCATTCTGGCCGCTACCATGTCCACTGCAGACTCTCAGCTGTTGGCCGCCGCTTCCAGCGTAACGCAGGATCTGCTTCAGGGAACCTTTAAGCTGAAGCTCTCCAACAAAGCCGCAATGATTATTGCACGTCTGACCGTCATTCTCATTGCCGTAATCGGCGTGATCTGGGCCAGAAACGAAGGCTCCGTCTTTACCATCGTCTCCTTTGCATGGGCTGGCTTCGGTGCTGCCTTTGGCCCGGTGATGCTGCTGGCGCTGTTCTGGAAGCGCAGCAACAAATACGGTGCGCTGGCAGGCATGATCGCAGGCGGCGTAATGGTATTCGTCTGGAAATACTGCATTGCCCCCATCGGCGGCATCTTCAATATCTATGAGCTGCTCCCCGCATTCATCATTGCCATTGTGGTCAATGTGGTAGTCAGCCTGCTCACCAAGGCTCCCGATCAGGACATCATCAAGGAATACGATGAAGTCGGCGCCATGAAGGGCTAAGTCAAGAACATAAAACGCTGTACCTCAGAAATGCACTTGCATCCGGGGTACAGCGTTTTTCATGCGCAGACAAAAAACAGGCAAAGCATCTTCATCCCTCCAATGCTTTGCCCGTTTTCGATCATAGATTTTCTTATTCGGAACCTTTCGGCTCACAGGGTTTACGCCGTTCCAACTGCCCCGCCGGGCTGCATAGTACGCCTTCTTCTGCTTTTTGGACAGCTTGTCCACCGGTACATAATGTTCCATGGTATTGCTCCTTTCTAAGGTACGCCTATCCTATCAAACCGCCGCCCATCTGTCAATGCCAAAGTCGCAAAAGAGGAAGCCCGCTCCATGGGCTTCCTCTTTTTTCATTCGTATTTAACCGGCAGCGCCGTTTTCGTCGACGCTTGTATCCGCGGCACTATCCTCCGCGGTGCTTGTCACTGTGTCCTCCGCTGCGCTCTGCTGTGCTTCCTGTGCGGCCTGCTCTGCCTCAGCAGCCTGCTGGGCAGCCTGTTCACGGATCTCCTTCACCGCATTCGGCTCCGCCACATTAGCGTCCTTGGTCAGCTCACCGATCAGCGCATCGGTCAGGCCAGTGATATAGTCGCTGTAATCCTCATAGCGCAGCTCCTGCTCTGCCACAGTTCTATAGTAGTAGGTGTCTGTTTGAGACACAAAATACATCACATGGTAGCCATAGCTGGTTTTCACAATACCGGTATCGCCGGGCTTTCTGCTGGCATCAAAGCACCAGTCGTTAAACTCGGTCACCATCTGTCCGGGATGAACATCCTCGTAGAGGCCGCCGTTGGTACTGGAGCCGCCGTCCGAGGAATAGGTTGCAGCCAGCTCGCCAAAGCTCTCCTCCGTGGCATCGCCGGACTGCCACTCCTCCAGCACTTCCTGCGCCTTCTGCTCTGCAGCAGCCCATGCCTCATCGCTGACGTTGCCGTCCTCATCTGCCTCCGGCTCAATGAGAATATGGCGGACGTTGACATCCGGCAGATCGGACTTTTCGATGCCATAGCTTTGCAGCTCTTCGGCACGGCTGTCATAGTATTCATCCAGCTGGCTATCGTCATAGTTGAAGCCCTTATACACGGAATCCGAGTAAGCGGACACATAATAGGAGTCATAGAGATATTGCTCAAATGCCTCTACCGTTGCATCATCGCCATAGGAATCCTGAATGTAGGCCAGCACATCGCCGTTGCCGTCTTCATCGGTAAAACCGGCGCTGGCGGCGTTGGTTGCCATGCTGTCCACCACGGAATCATATTCCGACTGATAATCCTCCGGCATGGTAAAACCGTCGGCCTCAGCAGCCTGCTTCAGAGCAACGGTCTGAATAATGCTATCCTGCGCATTTTGCAGGAAGAAGTCCTTCCATGTGGTTACCGTCGTCTCCCCCGTCTCGCTGTCCGTTGCCTCCTGATAGGTCTGCTCCTCCAGCGGAACGGATGCGTCAAAGCTAAAGCCATAGTTGTTGACATAATAGAAATACTCGCCCCAGAAGTAGAAGCCAAGCTGCTGATTGGTGATCTCCTCCACGGTGTTGCCGTCGGCATCCTGCACCTTCACCGCAACCGCGTCGGCATCGATCTTCTTCTCAGTGATGGCCTCCGCCAACTCGGAAAGGCTGGGGATCTTTCCGCCCTTGGACACATAGCTCAGCGCCATGCACAGGCAAACCACAATCACAGCCAGCAGAACAATCACCACGCCCGCCACAATGGCAAGGGGAGACTTTTTCTTTTTCTCCGGCGTCGGCTCTGTATGCTCCGGCTCCGCTGTGGCTTCTTCGCCTTCCGCAGCTTCCGCATTCTCAGCGTTCTCCGCATCAGCTTCCGTCTCGCCCTCCTGCGCATTCTCGCCATCGGGCGTATTTTCCTGATTTTCTTCGTCCTGTACCGGCTCCTCCAGCGTGCTGTTCTGCTGGTTTTCCGCAGGCTCCGCCTGACTTTCTTCGTCCGTTACATTCCAAAGCTCCTCCTCAGGCTCTTCTCTGGGCGGGGTCAATTCCGTCCCGCAGTGAGGGCAGGTTTTCTCGTCATTCAGTACCTCTTCGCCGCATTTCGGGCAAAACATTCCATCGACACATCCTTATCTTCAAATTCAGGGGTCACCGGATCCGGCGGCACCCTACAGCCCTTGATCGTCACACCGTGAGTGCTTACGCATTCACAGGGTAACGCCCCTGGCAGTCAGTGGCTATCATTATACCAGATGACAGCGGAAAAGTCTGTAGAAAAACCCATTCCAACTGTGAACTTTTTATAAAGATTCCCCGAACTTTTCGTTCATTCTGCCTGTTGGGTAGTAAATGGAGCCGTTCCGGTTCCCTCCAGCCACTGGTCTTCTCCCTGTCCGCAGACCGTTACCTCCCCGTCATAGTCCGGGAGCCACAGCACATTTTCAGGGCTTTCCAAGTGCTCGTCAAATTCCGGATCGTAGCGCAGGATTTCCTCCAGCAGGAACGCCGAGGCAACGCCGGAATCCGTCACAAAGGTGCCGTAAAACGCGCCTGTAGCAGGATTTACCGCCCTCAGATCCTCCTCGCCCTCTGTGACCAGCGCCGAAAGCACCGTAGAAAAACCAAGCTTCTCCATATGATCTCCGTAATCGCAGCACTTCCAGTCCTCCGCATCCTTGACCACATAGGCCGGATCCGTAATCATCAAATCTCCGCTAAAATGCATGTGCATCCTCCTGCTTCCGAAGCCGCAAGCGCCCCGGACATTTCTCCCGGTCGATGCGCCACTGGCACACCCGACAGCCCAGACATGCCCCCGGCGTCTCGCCCCGGCGCGCCCGATTGGCCCATTCCGGATCCACCAGCGCACTGCGTCCGATGTCCACCATGGAAACGCCGGTTTTCATTAAAATATCCTGTGCCTGCCGGGGCGTGCGGATGCTGTTCACCGCAAATACCGGGACGCTTACCGTCTTTTGAATGGCTCCCGCAGCCCGGATCACATCCAGCAGTGCCGGATCTCCCGGTGCAATCGGCTCCGACTCCGCGGTAAAGCCATAGGAAACATCAATAAACTGCACTCCGGCCTGCTCCAGCGTTTTGGCATGGGCAATGCCATCGTCCAAGGTCGGCTCAAACGCCCCCAGACGAATCCCCACCGTAAAAGCACTTCGGACAGATTTCCGAATTTCCTGTACAATCTCCAGTGTCAGACGCTCCGGCTGCCCGTACTCATCCTGCCGCCGGTTTACCCGGCTGTTCAGGAACTGGCACAGCAGATATCCATGGCAGCCGTGCAGCTCCACGCCGTC
This sequence comes from uncultured Eubacteriales bacterium, assembly GCA_905202605.1. Taxonomy (GTDB): domain Bacteria; phylum Bacillota; class Clostridia; order Oscillospirales; family Oscillospiraceae; genus HGM13006. The sequence continues at coordinate 22,942 of CAJKSU010000002.1, read as the reverse complement.
ATAGCCTGCCTTCTCCGCCCGAACCGCCGCCGCGACAAAGGCGTCCCGGATCCGGCATATCTCATCCCGTCTCATTTCCCGACCATGCTTCCCCCCCTTGGGGGTACTGAGCACATAGTCGCTGGGACATAGCGTGTCCTGTCCAACGCTGACCAGTCCCGCATGGTGAATTTGCAGGAAGATCGGACAGCCCTCCTGATGAACCGCATCGGTAATTCTCCGCAGTCCGGGGATATGATCCTCCGACCATATCCCCAGCTGATCCATGGAAAGCCGCCCCTCCGGGCTGACGCAGGTGGCCTCCTGAATGATCAGCCCCGCGCCGCCCCGTGCCAGCGCCCGATAGTGTGCGGCGTTTTCCGGCTTTGCCATGCCGCTTTCGTCCGAAATGCCGTAGAGCACCATGGGCGGAATGCAGATGCGATTTCGGGTCATTACGCTGCCGATCCCAACCGGGTCGAACAGGCTTACCGATGCCATGTGGTGCCTTCCTTGGAGTCCACCAAAACAATGCCCATCTCCTTGAGCTGATCCCGGAGTCGGTCTGCCTCGGCAAAGTTCTTCGCCTTCTTGGCCTCCGTCCGAGCCTGTACCAGCGCATCGATCTCTGCGTCTCCCTCCTGAGGTGCGGCCTGCTCCTTCTGCTGCTTTTCCGCCGCATCCATCAGCCCCAGCCCCAGCACTGTGTCAAACTGCCCGATCAGCGCCCGTTTGGTTCCATCAGATACCTTTGCCTTCAGCACATCGTACAGCGCCGTCACCGCAAGGGAGGTATTGAGGTCATTGTCCAGTGCCGCCTGAAAACTCTGCTTCAATGCCGCAGCCGCTTCTGCGTCCGCCGGATTCTCCGGCTCCTGCTTCAGCGCTGCCACACGGGTCACCAGCTTTTCATAGGCCGTCTTTGCATTGTCAAGGTTCTCCCAAGTAAACAGCAGCCCCCGGCGGTAGTGGGATTGCAGGCAGAACAGGCGGTAGCACAGGGGGTCATAGCCCTTCTCCTTCAAGAGGGACACCGTCAGGAATTCGCCCTTGGACTTGCTCATTTTCCCGTGATTGGTGTTCAGGTGATGGACGTGGAACCAGTAGTTGCACCATTTGTGTCCAATATAGCTCTCCGACTGTGCAATCTCATTGGTATGATGGGGGAACGCATTGTCAATGCCGCCGCAGTGGATGTCCATATACTCACCCAGATGCTTGAGGCTGATGGCAGAGCACTCAATATGCCAGCCGGGATAGCCCACGCCCCAAGGGCTTTCCCATTTCAGTTCCTGATCTTCAAACTTCGACTTGGTGAACCACAGGACAAAATCCGTCTTGTTGCGCTTATTTTCATCGGCTTCCACGCCGTCCCGCACGCCGACCGCCAGATTTTCTTCTTCATGCTCCCCGAATACATAGTACTTTTCCAGCTTGGAGGTGTCAAAGTAGACATTGCCCCCTGCCACATAGGCATAGCCCTTATCCAGCAATCCCTGAATCATGGTGATAAACTCCGGGATGCAGTGAGTCGCAGGCTCCACCACGTCAGGGGTTTTGATATTCAGTGCAGCGCAGTCGTTAAAAAAGGCGTCAGTGTAGAACTTTGCGATCTCCATCACCGTCTTATGCTCCCGCTTTGCGCCCTTGAGCATTTTGTCCTCGCCGGTGTCGGCATCGGAGGAAAGGTGGCCCACGTCGGTGATATTCATCACGCGCTTCACGTCATAGCCCAGATACCGGAGATATTTCTCCAGCACGTCCTCCATGATATAGCTCCGGAGGTTGCCGATGTGGGCAAAATGATAGACCGTGGGGCCGCAGGTGTACATTTTGATTTTCCCCGGCTCATTGGGGATCAGCTCCTGCTTGGTTCTGGTAAGAGAATTATATAATTGCATGATTCAGCACTCCTTATCTTCTGATTTTGAATGTGTTTTTTTATCGTCAGGACGGGGTACATCCTTGGGGGCGAAGCCATAGCCGTTGTCGATGCCCTGCATATACTGCTCCTCGATCTGCTGTTCCAGTGCGTCCAGCCGGGAGGTCAGCGCGTCCAGCGTCTTCTGTACCGGGTCGGTCACATGGATCTGATCCACCTCGCCGGCGTAGTCCACCTTCTTCCCGGCAATGCGGACGATCCGCGCCGGCACACCTACCGCGGTGGCATTCTCCGGTACCTCGGAGAGCACCACGGAGTTGGAGGCGATACGGCTGCCGTCCCCCACCTTAAAGGGTCCCAGTACCTTAGCGCCGCAGCCGATGAGCACATTGTTGCCGATGGTAGGATGGCGCTTGCCCTGATCCTTGCCGGTACCGCCTAAGGTAACGCCGTGGTACAGGAGCACATCGTCGCCAACCTCCGCCGTTTCACCGATGACAATGCCCATGCCGTGGTCGATGACAAACCGCCGTCCGATGGTGGCGCCGGGATGGATCTCAATGCCGGTAAAATGCCGGCTCAGCTGGCTCACCAGCCGTGCCAGAAAAAACAAATGATGCCGGTAGAAAAAATGGGCGATCCGGTGATTGATGATCGCATGCACGCCGGGATAGAGCAGCAGGATCTCCAGCTTGGACCGCGCCGCCGGGTCTCGCGCCTGATAGGCCCCCAGTGTTTCATTTAAGCGATGAAATAGCATAGTTTACCCCCTAAAAATGCGTTCACTCCAACCGATACTCATAATACCACTGATCCCATGCGGGATCTTGATTTTGATCGTCTCGCTCTCCCACCTGACCGCCCATTGCCGTATAAAAGGCACACGCCCGGTGATTATGTGGATTACAGCTGTGATAGAATTTTGAATATCCCATTTCTCGGCATTGTTCACGTACAAATTCCACGGTAGCGCGTCCGATTCCTCTGCCTTGTGCTTCTGGCACCAGATAGAGAGAATCCATACACACTTTGAAATTTTTATAGCCATCTCGATGGCTCAGCGTTACATATCCGACCTCACGGCCGTCACTTTGAATGACGTATACCGCCGTCTGGGCATCCTGTATTTGCTTTCGAAACCGCTTTTCGTGACCCGCAAAATCGAAACAATCCAACATTTCATCGGGATAAATGCCCCGATACGCCGATTTCCAAGACTTACAGCGAATTTCTGCCAACTTCTTTGCATCCTCGCTGTCTGCCAGCCGAAACGTCACCATCAATGCATCATCCCCATCATGCCGCCTACGATAATCATCAGCGATGCCCCTGCCACCAGCAGCGGCTTTGCCGAGCAGCAGTCATCCTTCATCCAATCGCGGATTCCCCATGCCAACGAAAACACGAACACAAAGGGCCATACGAACCAGCTCAAGTCAAAAATCATTGAGCAGGCTGACACCATGGAGAGCCAATGAACATCTCTTTTCCCCTCTCAAAGACAAAAGCCCCGCCTCTTAATCCAACGATCAAGAGGCGGGGCATAAATACTCCGCGGTTCCACTCTGATTTATCACTTTGGCATTGACGCAGCCTCACGGGATCTCTCCTCGCTCCTGGGCGCACTTCATGAAGCACTCTCCGCAGCGGCTTTCAGCCGGTGACCGCTGCTCTCTGAGGTTCGATGCATCCATTACTTTTCCCGATCCACGCGATATTCACTTGCTTTATCATAGTAGCACGAAGGGGAATTTGTGTCAAGGGATGTTGTCCTAAAAATCAGGATTTCATATCCAGAACGTCCCAGTTCTTGACGAAATACTCGATGCCGCTGATCAGTGTGGTCAGCACGATCACGCCGGTTACGATCCAATCCAGCACGGGCAGGCTGGTAAACACCAGCATGATGCAAAGCCCCACCATGGTGCAGGCGGTCTTGATTTTGCCCAGCCATGCCGCCGCGATCACGCGACCGTTTTCTACCGCCACAAGGCGCAGACCGGTGACGGCGAACTCCCGCGCCAGTACGATCATCACCGCCCATGCGGGCATTCTGCCCCACTGGATGAAGATCATCATGCAGGAAATCACCAGCAGCTTATCCGCCAGCGGATCCAGAAACTTTCCGAAATTACTGACCTGATTATAATGCCGGGCAATATACCCGTCTACAAAATCGGTACAGGAGGCCACAATAAACACCACCAGCGCCGGGATATTAAATCCCAGCAGCAACAGTACCATAAAAACAGGAATCATTACCACCCGTACCAGTGTGATCTTGCTTGCCGTTGTCATTTCGCATCCTCCACTGCCGTTCCAATGAGATTTCCGTCCATGGTTTCCTCAATTTCCACCTGGACGAAGGTGCCGGGCTTATAGCGCGTCTCGGCATTAAAGAATACCATGCCGTCGATCTCCGGTGAATCCGCATAGGTGCGCCCGAACTGGCACTCCGCCAGCCGGTCGTAGCCCTCTACCAGCACCTCTAGCGTTTTGCCCACCATGGCCTCATTATAGTCATCCATAATGCGGCTTTGCAGCTCGGAAACGATCTCGGCGCGCTTTTCCGCCACATCCTGCGGGGGGTATTCCATTTTCGCCGCCGCAGTTCCCTCCTCCGGAGAAAATACAAAGCAGCCGACCCGCTCCATCCGATGCTTTTTGAGGAACTCGCACAGCTCCTCAAACTCCTCCTCGCCCTCGCCGGGCAGACCGGCGATCAGGCTGGTGCGGAGCACCAGTCCGGGGATCTTTTCCCGCAGATGGGGCAGCAGCCAGTCCAGATACTCCTTGTTGCCCCGGCGGTTCATGGTTCTGAGGATCTTATCATTGCAGTGCTGGATGGGAATATCCAGATACGAACAGATCTTCTCCTCCTGAGCAATGGTATCAATCAGTTCCTCATCCATCTCGTCGGGATAGAGATAGTGGATCCGAATCCAGTGGAAGCCCTCAATCTTACACAGCTCCCGCAAAAGCTCGCTGAGACGGCGCTTTCCATAGAGGTCAATGCCGTACCGGGAGGTATCCTGTGCAATCAGGATCAGTTCCTTTACGCCGTTTGCCGCCAGCAGCTTGGCCTCATCGATCAGTTCCTCAAACTTCCGGCTGCGGTATTTGCCCCGAAGCTGGGGGATCACGCAGAACGCACAGTGGTTGTCGCAGCCCTCGGCGATTTTCAGATATGCATAGTACTCCGGCGTGGTGAGCACACGCCCCAGCTCCTCCGGGTCGGCGTTGATGTCGCCAAAGCGCCGCGGCTTGTCGCCCCCCAGCACATCGTCCACTGCGGATACGATATCCGTGTAGCTGCCGCAGCCAAGGATACCGTCCACCTCCGGCAGCTCCTCCATCAGCTGATCCTTATACCGCTGGCTCAGGCAGCCGGACACAAGGATCTTACCGATCTTACCCTCGTTTTTCAGCAGACCCAGCTCCAGAATTTCCTGAATGGCCTCGCTTTTGGCGCTCTCGATAAAGCCGCAGGTGTTGACGATGGCAACATCGCAGTATTCCACCTCGGTGGTGATCTCATACCCTGCCTCATGCAGCAGGCACAGCATCTGTTCGGCATCCACCTGATTCTTGGCACAGCCAAGGGATACCATTGCAACTTTTTTCCCCATTCGGAGTCCTCCAATGTATGTTTTTCTATTGCATGCGCAGCAGCCTACCAGTCCTCCTGATCCTCCAGCTGCGCCTCATAACGGCGTAGTGCAGCTGAGATTGCGTCCCAGCTGTGTCCTCTTCGATATAGGGCGTCTGCCGCCCGCTTGATGGTCTTCTGATCCAGCGCCGCGCCGCGGAAGCGCCGCTCTAAAAAGCGGTCAATGGCCTCGGACATATCCGGGATCCGCTCCAGCGCATCCGTCCAGTATTCTCTGGGAATGCCCTTCCGGTACAGCTCCTGCTGTGCTCTGGCACGTCCATAGCCCTTCTGCACGCAGCGATCCACCACCTGACGGGCCATCGCCGCGTCATCCAGCGCCCCCAGCTCCCGCAGCCATTCCACGGCCTCCTTGGCATTTTCCGGGTTCTCGCCCCGCTGCACCAGACGCTGCTTCAGCGCCTTTTCCGAAATGCTGGTGGTAGAGACAATGCGCACCGCCCGGTTCTTCGCCGATGCCCGCTGTGCCTCCTCCATCAGCCGGGAAAGGCCCTCCTCCTCCAGCTCCATGCCCCGGTACAGCCCCAGATCCGCCACAAGAGCGGTTGGCACCCGCATTTTGCTGCCGTCGTCAAACCACAGCATCACCCGTCCGCCATCCGTCCCAAGAGCGGTGAGCTTAATCAGGATCATACGTCCATATCATCCCCATCGTCAAAATCATCCGCAGACACGTCCACTGCCTTGGTGGCTGCCGTTGCGGGTGCTGCCGCCGCACCGGCACGCTTCTGTGCCTTTTCGGCCTGCGCCTTCTGCGCCTCCCGGCGAATGGCTGCCTCCAGCGCTTCTGCCGCCTCCGGATTGTCCCGGAGGTAATTTTTCGCATTGTCACGCCCCTGACCGATTCGCTCGTCACCGATGGAGTACCAGCTGCCGCTTTTCTGCACCAGATCATATTTCACGCCCAAATCAATCAGCTCTCCGTTGTGAGAGATTCCTTCGCCGTACATAATGTCGAATTCCGCTTCCCGGAAGGGCGGTGCAACCTTATTCTTGACCACCTTGACGCGGGTATGGTTGCCCATGATCTCCGTGCCGTTTTTCAGGCCCTCGGTTCGGCGGATATCCAGTCGAACGGAGGCAAAGAATTTCAGCGCCCGTCCGCCGGTGGTCGTCTCGGAGGAGCCGTAGATGACACCAATCTTGTCTCGAATCTGGTTGATAAAAATCACCAGACAGTTCGTCTTTGCAATGGAGCCAGCCAGCTTCCGGAGGGCCTGAGACATCAGTCGCGCCTGAAGTCCCACAACAGACTCGCCCATCTCACCCTCGATCTCCGCCCGCGGCACCAGTGCCGCCACGGAGTCCACGACCACTACAGAAATTGCGCCGGAGCGCACCAGCGCGTCGGTGATTTCCAGCGCCTGCTCGCCATAGTCCGGCTGGGACACCAGCATGCTTTCAATATCCACGCCCAGCGCCGCCGCATATTCCGGATCCAGCGCATGCTCGGCATCTACAAATGCCACCTCGCCGCCCAGCTTCTGCGCCTCGGCTACCACATGCAGTGCCAGCGTGGTTTTACCGGAGGACTCCGGCCCGTAGATCTCTACGATTCTTCCCTTAGGAAGGCCGCCCACGCCCAGTGCCAGATCCAGCGTCAGGGAGCCGGTGGGGATCACCTCCACGTTCATGCTGGCCGCATCGCCCAGCCGCATGATGGAGCCTGCGCCAAAGTTCTTTTTGATCTGCGCCATGGCTGTTTCCAAAGCCTTTTTCTTATCGGTAGCCGGTGCCGCCGCTTCATATGCCGGTTGTTTTTTCGCCATCTTCCGCACGTTCCTTTCCTGTCATAGCTTCGCCTACCGGCTTTTGCGCCATCACCGCGCGAGCGCGCTCTCCGCTGTCCCGCACCAGTCTGCCCAGCCGATATCCATAGTCCATCAAAATCTGACACACCGACGCCTCCTGCCCCATGCCGAATTCAAAGCAGATGAATCCGCCATCCCGCAGAAGGGGTGTGTAATTCTTCACGATCGCCCGGTAATAATCCAGCCCGTCATTGCCCCCGTACAGGGCCAGATGCGGCTCATAATCCTTCACTGAGGTATCCAGCTCCTCCATCTGCCGTGCCGTCACATAGGGCGGATTGGAGACGATCAAATCATACTTTCCCAGAAACTTCGGCGCAGGCTGCCGGACATCCAGCTGGATGCAGTTGACCCGCCCGCTGAGATGATTGTCCTGCACATTCTTTTTTGCGACCCGGATCGCTTCTGGGGAAATCTCCCCAAGCGTCACTCTGGCATCCTTGACCCGTGCCGCCACCGCCAGTCCGATACAGCCGGAACCAGCGCAGAGATCCAGCACTCTGGGATGCTGACCGGACAGCATGGTCTGGTGGATCGCCAGATCGCATACCGCCTCGGTGTCATCTCGGGGAATCAGCACATCCTGCGTCACCGTCAGGCTCAGGCCGTAAAACTCCCACTGTCCTAAAATATAAGCCAGCGGCTCGCCTTTTAAATGGCGTTCCACCATTTTATTGACTCGGATAATATCCCGCTGAAATACTGTCAAGGGAAAGTCCGCCACCAGCTGGCTGACGGAGCGATCCGTTGCTGCGGCAACAAGCTCCCGCGCGGTGAATTCGGCGTTCTCACCGTCCACCTTCCGCAGCGCCTGCTTCGCTGCCGTATAGAGATTATGATAACTGTAGCTCTCCATGGGTTACCAGTTGTCCGCTCCTTCCTCCTGAGGAATTACCGCCTGCAACGCCGCGATGGCACATTCAATCATGGAATCGTCCGGCTCGTTGGTAGTAAAGTTCTGGAGCCACAGCCCCGGCGCCGTTAAAATTTTCGTCAGGCGGTTATCATAGCGTCCAACCAGCCGATTGATTTCATAGCTGATGGCCACCACCGGGAACAACAGCAGCAAATGGAACACCATCCGGAGCAACGTGTTGCCCACCTGCACCACGCTGCCCACCAGAATGCTGATAAAAATCACCACAAACAGAAAGCTGGTGCCACAGCGGGGATGAAACCGGGTGCAGGGGCGCACATTCTCCACCGTCAAGTCCTTCCCAAGCTCATAGCATTTAATGGTTTTATGCTCCGCTCCGTGATAGGAGAACACCCGGCGCATATCCTTGAGCTTGGAAATACCGATCATATAGATCAGCAGAATCGCCATTTTCACCAGTCCCTCGCAGAGGTTCCGCAGGAGATAATGGTCATGAATGGGGCGGATCAGTCCCACCAGAAACGTGGGCAGCAGCAAAAACAGCCCCACGGAAAACGCCGCACCCATGAGCACTGCCAGATAAATCACCAGCGCTTCCAGCTTTTCCGAGCCGATATGCTTTTCCAGCCACTGTTCAAACTTCCCCGGCTCGCCGGTATCCTCTTCTTCCGGGTAAAAGGAAGCCGAGTACATCAGCGCCTTGACGCCCGCTACCATGCTTCCGCCAAAGTTGACCACGCCCCGAATCAGGGGCAGCCCAAGGATGGGGTATTTGTTCTTGATGAATTTCAGTTCTTCCTCTTTCAGGACGATTTTTCCGTCCTGATCTCTCACCGCAATGGCCTGACGAAACGGCCCGCGCATCATAATCCCCTCTATGAGCGCCTGACCGCCGATGGAGGTTCGCTTTCCCTGATTTGCCACAGCATGATTCCTTTCTCTCACCCCCTGACACTATTATCATAGCACAGAGGTTGTCCCATTAGCGGGACTTTATATTGCAAATTGATTTATTTCAGCGGAAGCTCAATGGTAACCTCACAGCCCCCCTGATCGTCCGCCGCATTGGCTATGATCAGCCGTCCGCCGTGCATGGATACAATTTCCTCGCACACCGCCAGACCGATGCCGCTGCCCCGTGCCTTGGAAGAGCCTTTGTAGAACTTCTTCTTGACCAGAGGAAGCTCCTCTTCCGGAATGCCTGAACCGAAGTCTCGGATATGCACGGCAAGGCGCTCCCCCTCTACCTGTAGATCGCAGAGAATTTTTCCGCCGTCGCCGCCGTATTTTGCGGCATTGTCGAGAATGTTCAAAAACACCTGCTTCATCCGTTCCGGGTCACAGCTGATCTCCGGAATATCGTCATCCGACGCCTCATACTGGAGGTCGATCCCTTCCTGCCGGAGGCGGCTGCCATACATGAAGATTGTGTCCTCAAACACGCCCCGCAGGTCGCAGGTTTCCACGTTCAGCTTAAAGCGTCCGTCCTGAATTCTGGAGAATTCCAGCAGCTCCTCCACCAAAGAGGTCAGCCGTTTGGTTTCCTTGAGCATGGTGACGATGCCCCGTCGTGTCTCCGCCGGATCCATCGTGTCGCTGGTCATCAGGGTTTCGCCCCAGCCGGAAATGGCAGTCAGAGGCGTGCGCAGCTCATGGGATACCGAGGAGAGAAATTCCGACTGCATTTTCTCCGTCTGACTGATTTGCAGAGAGAGATTGTTGATTGCCCGTGCCAGCTCCCCGATCTCATCATCGTTTTCCGCAAACTTCTTCTGGATCTGGGTTCCATAGCCGCCTGCAGCGATGCGCTGCGCCGTCTCGGTGATCTCCATCACCGGAGTGGCAATAGAGTGGATAAAATACATTCCAGTACCGACCACCAGCCCAATCACAAACAGCGCAATCAGGCCAATCACGCCCGCCCACAGGAGAATCTGACGGTTCGCCAGCTGGAGAGAGGTCACCAGCCGTAACGCCCCGGCAATCTGTCCGTCCGAGGCCATGACGGGAACGGAAACCGCCAGAATGCGTTCTCCAGTCTGAGGATCCTTTCCTTGAAAAGTGGCCAGCTTCGTATCCTCCAGCGCCCCCTTTACATCCGCCGTCTCCGGCCGGCTTCCGGAGGCCAGCCCAAAGGACGAACTGATGATTTCGCCGCTGCTGTCTAGAAACTCCAGTTCAAGGTTATTCTTTCCTTCATAGTTCTGGGTAAAACTATAGACGCTGCCGTAAAACTCCTCCTGAGAGGTGCTGATATATGTTTCAAAAAACTCTGCCGTAGTTTTCAGTTGCGCTTCCAGACCGCTGCGCATACAGCTGTAATAATAGCTGGAAAGCGCGGCAATGGCGCAGGCTGCACAGCCCAGCACCAGCAGCACCATCAGGCTTACGTTATGTGTGAGCCATCTGGACCGTATTCCGGACATTTTCTTCATGAATTAAGCGCCCCACTTATAACCGTATCCCCATACTGTGGTGATATACACAGGGTTGGAGGTGTCATCCTCGATCTTGATTCGCAGGCGGCGGATGTTGACATCCACAATCTTCAGCTCACCGTCATAGTCCCGTCCCCAAACTGCCGTCAGAATGTCCTCTCTGGACATCGCACGGCCAGGGTTCTGCATAAACAGCTTTACAATGGCATACTCCACCTGAGTCAGTCGAATCTTCTGTCCTGCCTTCTCCAAGGTACGGTTACGAGTGTTGAGTACGAACGGTCCCTGCTGCAGTTCATCCGGCGATGCATTTGATTCGCCTCCGATTCGACGGTACAGCGCATCGATCCGCGCTGTCAGCTCTGCCGGAGAGAAAGGCTTCGTCACATAGTCATCCGCTCCAGTCATAAGTCCGGTAACCTTGTCCATTTCCTGCGTTCGGGCAGTCAGCATAATAATACCGATGGTTTTATTGGTAGCGCGTACAGTGCGGCATACCTCAAACCCATCCATACCCGGCAGGTTGATGTCAAAAATCGCCACGCCGGTGTCTGGATTGCGGCGCAGCTGCTCCAGCGCTTCCTCGCCGGTGCTGGCCTCAATGGCTTCATAGCCCGCACGCCGCAGATTGATTACCACAAAGCTGCGGATACTGGTTTCATCTTCCAGAATCAATACTTTTTTCATGATTGAAATTCCTTCCATATTGACCGGGATACGCCGGGTCAATGATTATTCTCTTTCGTTTCCACATGGAATCGCTCCGACACCTGCGTCACGGAGATTGCCCCATCCCATGGAGCCGCTTCCTCATTGATATCCACCGCGAGGATCATATCCGTGTCGCTGTACAGGCTGGTCAGTCCCAGCTGCTCTGCCCGCTCCTGCCGCGATGCGCCCCAGAGCGCATAAATCGTCAAAATCTCTGCACCGGGCTTTCCATTGCTTTTCAGGCGATAAAAGCCGGTGGTGTGGATGCTGCATGCGCCGAACGCTTCATCCGCCTCCGTCACCGTCACAGAAGCCTGCCATGCCTCCGGCAATTCCAGATACCAGCCTTCTCCGAAGCTGTGATAGGTTTCCGCCTTCAGCGTAGATGCTCCTTGGGACGTAAGGCCATACCAGCTTACGACCCACTCCGTGCCGTCATCTTTTCCGTAAGCAGGCAACTCTGCGGCCTGCGGAATTTCCAGTGCGCCATCGCCGTCGATATCTGTGGGATACAGCGCCCCGTCCTCCAGCTGTGCAGAAATCCCCAGTGCGCCGCAGTCCACTGTTGTCAGTTCCTCTTTTCCGGATAAGATCAGCACATCGGTAATCCGCCGATTGTCATCTGACGATGTGACGGTTGCTGCCGCCACGCCATTCTCCAGCGTTCCCTGACAAACCTTCAGAATGCTGCTGTAGCTCCCGCTGAGGCGCACCTCCTCGCTGGCCTTCAGTTGATCATCAATATACGTATAGCACACCGCGCCCGCACCAGCCTCCGCGCCGGAGTCCGTCAGACAAAGGATTTCTTTTGCGCCGTCATGATTCAAATCCGTCAGCACATACTGCCCGCAAGGAACCGTCAGCAACACTTCTGTCTGCCCGTTCCGATATCGGATTCCCTGTAAAGCCTGAGTCACCGCCTCGCTGACCTGACAGGTAATCAAAAGCTCCAGACTGCCGCTGCCGTCCAGATCAGCATATTCTACATTGCCTACTGCACTTCCGGAGCACGGAATCGTTGCCGCCAGCTCATAGGCCGAATCATTTCTCGCAAAGATGTAGACGGCAACTGAGCCGTCCTCTACGCTGCGGAAAAAGGCCACTGCCTCGTCCACACCGTCGCCGTCCAGATCCACCAGCTGAACCGGCTCCCGCCGGGCGCCTGTGGCGGGTGCCTGATAGCTCTGCCCCTGAGAGAGCACCGCATCCAGCGCCTCCTGTAGATCATAATAATCCTCCGGCGCCTGAGGAAGGCAATACAGCTCCTCCATGCTCAGTCCAGAGCAGCCTCCCAGCATGCACAAAATCAGAAACCACATGATTATTCCGGATCGTTTCACGCTGCGCCCTCCTTCTTTATTCATAGAGCGTATACACTGATACAGTATACCACATCCCGTTACAAATTGGTAGCATTTTTGTGACGTTTCAGGAAAGATTCCAGACGGCATCATGCACAAAATGGAACGCCCTAGATAGGCGTTCCATCCTGCTTATTTGGTCAGTTCCAGCGTAAAGGTAAACGTAGTCAGCCCTTGCCGGCTGGTCACGGAAATGTCTTCTCCATGGCTGCCCAAAATGGTTTTTACAATATACAGCCCCAGCCCAACGCCGGTTTTATCCATGGATCGGCTTTTGTCGGATTTATGGAACCGGTCAAATACCAACGGCAGCTCCTCCGGCGGAATTGTGGGGCCATGATTGGCCACACTGACCAGCGCTTTGCCTCCAGCAGTTTTCACTGTCAGCAGAAACGGCGTACCCTTCTGCGCAAATTTCACACCGTTGTCAATCAGGTTATAAATCACCTGAGTGATGGCATCCTCATTTGCCATGACGTACACAGCCTTTTCCGGCATATCTACCTGAACATCCAAATCCTTTTCCTCGATTTTCTGTTCAAAGGTCAAGAGCGTCCGTCCCAGTGCCTCGGTCACGTCAAATCTCGACTTCTTGATCTCCTCGCCGGTAGACTGGAGCCGTGAAATATCCAGCATGCTCCGAACCAGACGGCTCAGGCGCTTGACCTCATCCGAGACAGTATGCATATAATATGCATGCTTTTCCTGCGGAATGGTGCCATCCAGCATACCGTCCATGAAGCCTGCAATGGTGGTCATCGGAGTTTTCAGCTCATGGCTGACGTTGGAAATAAACTCCTGACGCAGGCTTTCACTGCGCTCCAGCGACGTTGCCATATTGTTAAAGGCCGTTGCCAGCTCTGCCACCTCTTCATCGTTTCCATCCGGATAGATTCGAGCAGAGAAGTCGCCGTGGGCAAACTGCCGCGCTGCCTTTGCCAGATCCCGTAGTGTCTCCGTTTGACGGCGGGTAATCAGCGCCGTGGCCACAGTTGTAATCACCAGCACCACGATAGCCGTCAGCAGGAACAGCCCCATGATCCGGCTGACCATATCGCTCATATCCTTTGTGGCTGTGGATACCACCACATAGCCCAGCAGCTCTTCGTTGGATGCCGACAGTACAGGAACCCCATAGAGATACCGTTCATCGGTATAAACGCTGCCCAGTACCCCCGTAGCATAGGCATACCCGTCCGCACTCATGTTCTGGAGCATATCAGAGGGAACCGTTTTCCCCACATGATCGCACACAAACTGGTTGCAGGAGCAAAGGGTCACCACGCCGCTGGGATCCGTGATCAGCACATCGGTATCCGAAACATTTGCGCCATAGCTGACGGACAGCCGAAGCTCCCAGTCATCGATCTCGCTCAGAGTGCTCTGGGTGCTGACATAGCTCGCCACTGCCTCGGCATTGGTGGAAAGCGACGTTTTCTCATTTCGGAGCATATAATTATAGAAAAGGCTTGTGAAGCTGCATCCCAGCAGAACAAAGCTCAGCAGGATCATTCCTGCCGTCAGCGCCAGCTGTCGGGAAAAGGTGGTTTTCATGCGCCAGACACCTCGAACTTATAGCCCACGCCCCAGACAGTTTTCAGCTCCCACTGGTCGCTGACGCCCTCCAGCTTTTCCCGCAGGCGCTTGATATGAACGTCCACCGTCCGGCTATCACCGAAATAGTCAAACCCCCAGACCTCATCCAGCAATTGGTTGCGGGTATAGACCCGGTTGGGGCTGGAGGCCAGATGGTACAAAAGCTCCATTTCCTTGGGCGGCGTATCTACTTTTTTCCCGTCCACAATCAGCTCAAACGCATCCATATCAATGACAAGCTTATCAAAGGTCAGCCGCCGGGACGCGGGCGCAGCTCCTGTGGTACGGCGCAGCACGGCTTCCACCCGCGCCAGCACCTCCTTGGCCTCGAAGGGCTTGGTAATGTAATCGTCAGCACCCATTTTCAGTCCGTTTACCTTGTCTGAGGTTTCCCCCTTGGCGGTGAGCATAATCACCGGCGTTTTTGCCTCCTGCCGAATGGTACGGAGCACCTCCCACCCGTCCATTACCGGAAGCATCACGTCCAGCAGCACCAAATCCGGTTGAAGCTGACGGAATTTTTCCACCGCCTTGCCGCCGTCCGGTGCAATTTCCGTAACATAGCCGTCCTTTTCCAGATAGAGATGCAGGAGATCGGCAATGTTGGGATCGTCCTCTACAATCAAAACCGTATGAGCCATACAAGTTCCTCCGTTCCTTCTAATAGACTGTCCGCAAAGGGCAGGTTACTTCTCTGTACATTATAATGCAATTTTTCCGGGAAGCGTGAAATTTCTGTGAATACTCGTCCGATTTTCGGGCATCCTTCCGGTAGATCTTCCCAATCCGCAGAAAGGAGCCGTTATGCTGTTATTTATTCTCGGTATGCTGCTGGGCGGCGCGGTCAGCAGCTTCATTTTGGCCCTGATTGCTGTATCCGCCGATCCTCAGCGGTAACCCATTGAGGATCGCCTCCGTCAGCACATCGCCCTGATAGGAGAGTTTTAAGGAGAAAAAGGCTGCCCGCTGTTCCAGCAGATCAAGAAAAATATCATCCCCCTCCCACTTGGGAATCGCCCGGAGCTTCTCCTTGGGTATCCACTCCAGCACGCCCTCATCACACTCCCGAAGGGTGCCGGTAAACCGATCCGCCCAAAACAGATGCATGTATTCCGTTTCGTACCGGTCGGAGACAAAGGTCACGATGCCCCGGTATTCCATATGGGTCAGGGTCAGCCCCGTTTCCTCCCGTGTCTCCCGCAGCATACATTCCTCCGGGCTTTCCTTGTCTTCAAACTTTCCCCCAATGCCGATCCACTTGTCATGATTCAGGTCGTTCTCCTTCTTCACCCGGTGGAGCATCAGGTACTTTCCGTCCCGCTCAATGTATCCCAGTGTTGTATTCCGCATGTGCTCCTCCCTATCAGTCGTGGCGTTCTTCCGTGCAGTCCCATGTTTCGCAAAATCGCGCCGAGAAGGAGGGCTGCTCTCCCGCCGCCGTCAGGTGGGAAACATCCCCGAAGCCGGACATCCGGAAGGACGCAATGCCCTTGCGCCGTTCTTCTGTGATCACCGTGGTCACTGAAGCAGGGGCGGCACAGGTCCCGTGCCACAGCACCATGGGACTGACCCCCATGAGGTGGCTCAAAAGCACGCATTCCAAGCCAAAATGACAGAACAGGGCAATGGTATCCCGATTGGGGCGCACCGCCTCATAAACGTTCCCCTGCCGTCTGTAGCCATGCCGCTCCAGAAGAGCATCCAACCCCGCCGTGACCCGGCGATACTCCGCTTCTGCCCCAGCCTGAGCCATCACCGGCACCTGACTCCATGTGTTCTTATCATAAAAACGCGGCTCCTTCGTCCATGTTCCCGGCAGCCAGTCCCACAGTGGCGTTTCCCGTCCAATGTCAGTATCCATCCTGTGGAGCGGAAATTCCCGCAGCCAGTCCAGCGTCTCGGCACTGCGTCCCATGGTGCTGAGCGTACAGGACGCCGTATCCCTCGCCCGTCCCAGCGGTGATACATAAAACGCCGCAATGTCCATGGTACTCAGTCGCCTCGCAAGCAGTCCTGCCTCGTTCCATCCGGTTTCCGTCAGAGAGTCCAACTGATAATCCGGATCTCCATGACGAATGATTAGCAGTCTCATCGGTATGCCTCATTTCAATGGATTCATAATCTGTGGTATGAGCATAGCATATCCCGCAAAAAAGTGCAACAGCCCATTTTTTATTAGCCTACTTGACAACCGGGTTAGTTCGTGGTAGGATGTATACACCCCCCAGGGGAGGGGTGTTTACTTATGTTTCTCCCCACGGACACCCAACTGCAATTCGGAAAGGAGCCGCAATTTATGAATCAGGAGCAGCAACAGGCAGTGCAGGCACTGAAAACCGCCAGAGGACAGATCGACGGAATCATCAAAATGATTGAGGACGGACGATACTGTATCGACGTCTCCAACCAGATCCTCGCCTCCTCCGCCATGCTCAAGCGTGCCAACCTGCTGATTCTCAAGCAGCATATGAACCACTGCGTGCTGGAAGCTGCGGAGCATGGTCATGGCAGTGAAAAAATTGATGAGGTTATCGGCATCCTATCCAAAATCATGGACAAGTAAAAGGAGTCAATCATGGAGCAATATCACGTAACCGGCATGACCTGTGCCGCCTGCTCTTCCCATGTAGAACGGGCAGTTAAGGCGGTAGACGGAGTCACCTCCGTTACGGTCAGCCTTCTTACCAATGCCATGAGCGTTGAGGGGACCGCCTCCCCTCAGGCTGTGATTACCGCCGTGGAAAAGGCGGGCTACGGCGCGTCGCTGTCGGGCGCTGTGCAGGAGGAATCCGCCTCCGCTGCGGATCTGAAGGATCACGAAACGCCAAAGCTGAAAAAACGGCTGATCGCATCTCTCTGCCTGCTGCTGCCGCTGATGTATCTCGCTATGGGGCATATGATGTGGGGCTGGCCGCTGCCCGGCTTCCTCGATGGCAATCACGTTGCCATGGGACTGACCGAGCTGCTGCTCACCGCCATGGTCATGGTCATCAACCAGAAGTTCTTTGTCAGCGGCTTTACCAGCCTTGTCCACCGTGCGCCCAATATGGACACGCTGGTGGCGCTGGGCGCGACAGCAGCCTTTGTCTACAGCACCTATTCTCTCTACGCCATGACCGGCGCACAGCTGGCCGGGGATATGGACGCGGTGATGGTCTGGATGGACGAGTTCTATTTTGAGTCCGCAGCCATGATTCTTACGCTGATCACCGTGGGCAAAATGCTGGAGGCTCACAGCAAGGGTAAAACCACCGATGCACTGAAAAACCTCATGAACCTCTCCCCAAAAACCGCCACCCTGCTGGTGGACGGTCAGGAACAGGCGGTTCCCATCTCTCAGGTTTCCGTGGGTGATATCTTTGTGGTACGCTCCGGTGACAGCATCCCCGTGGACGGCGTGATTCTGGAGGGCAGCTGTGCCGTAGACGAATCTGCCCTCACCGGCGAAAGCATCCCCGTGGATAAGGCCATGGGTGCCAAGGTTTCCGCCGCCACCATCAACCGCAGCGGCTATGTCCGCTGCCGCGCCACCCGCGTCGGCAAAGATACCACCCTGTCTCAGATCATCAAAATGGTATCCGACGCTGCCGCCACCAAGGCTCCCATCGCAAAAGTTGCGGATAAGGTGTCTGGGGTATTTGTCCCTGTGGTCATTACGCTGGCTGTCATCACCACCGCCGTCTGGCTGCTGGTGGGCAAGGACGTGGGCTTTGCACTGGCGCGGGGCATCTCCGTTCTGGTGATATCCTGCCCCTGTGCGCTGGGGCTGGCTACTCCAGTGGCGATCATGGTAGGAAACGGAAAAGGTGCCAGCAACGGCATTCTCTTTAAAACCGCCGCCTCTCTGGAGGCCACCGGAAAAACGGATATCATCGCCATGGACAAAACCGGCACGCTGACCTATGGCAAGCCCCAGATCACCGACCTTCTGCCCGCCGACGGCGTTTCCGAGCACACGTTGCTGGAGGCCGCCTTCTCTCTGGAGCAGAAGAGCGAGCATCCCCTTGCAGCCGCGATTCTGGATTACGGAAAGGCGCAGAACCTGTCGCCCGTCGAGTCTCAGGACTTCACCGTGGCCCCCGGCAACGGTCTGACCGCCACCATCGGCGGCAGGCATATCATCGGCGGCAACCGCGCCTTTATCGCCCCGCAGGCAGATATTCCGAAGTCGCTGGCTTCTCAGGCGGACGCACTGGCAGAGCAGGGGAAAACGCCCCTGTACTTTGCCGCAGACGGCAAGCTGCTGGGCATCATTGCCGTTGCCGATGTCATGAAGGAGAACGCGCCTCAGGTGGTGCAGGAGCTTCAGGGCATGGGTCTGGAGGTTGTCATGCTCACCGGCGACAACCATCGCACCGCCAACGCCATTGGCAAGCAGATTGGCGTAGACACTGTGATTTCCGACGTACTGCCTCAGGGCAAGGAGCAGACCATTCGTCAGCTCGCCCGGCGTGGCAGGGTCGCCATGGTCGGCGACGGCATCAACGACGCCCCGGCGCTGACCCGCGCCGATGTGGGCATCGCCATCGGCGCAGGCACCGACGTTGCCATTGACGCCGCCGACGTGGTGCTCATGAAGAGTGATCTTGCCGACATTCCCGCCGCCATCCGGCTCAGTCGCCGGGTGCTCACCAACATCCACGAAAACCTGTTCTGGGCATTCATTTATAATATCATCGGCATTCCGCTGGCAGCAGGCGTCTGGATTCCGCTGTTTGGCTGGCAGCTGAACCCCATGTTCGGCGCTGCCGCTATGAGCCTTTCCAGCTTCTGCGTGGTCACCAACGCCCTGCGGCTGAATTTCGTGGACATCCGCAGCACCAAGCACGATCATAAGAAAAAGCATACCGCAGCCCCTGCGCCGGACACGTCCTGCCCAGACGGCAGCTGCGAAACCAAGGAGGATACCGTTATGTCTAAAACCATTTCCATCGAAGGCATGATGTGCCAGCACTGCGTGGCTCATGTCACCAAGGCCCTGACCGAGGTTCCCGGTGTGGAGTCCGTCAACGTGAGCCTTGAAAACAACAATGCCGTGGTCACCGGCTCCGCTGATGACAATGCGCTGACCGCCGCGGTAAAGGACGCCGGTTATAAGGTCAAGAAAATCGTCTAAACGGCAAAAAACGAAGCCCGGAACATGCCGGACTTCGTTTTTTTGTTTTATACAGGTAATACCGCACGAAGCGGCAAGGAGATTCAGCCAGAGAATTCGCATTGGAAAAAAACAATTTCCCGCAGGAATACTTTGTGTATTTCAAGGGAAAGCGGCGCATTTCCGGCGCAAAGAATCGGCTGCAGCCCCCAGTCGTCTTTGTGTGGTATTGCCCCAAAAATTAGTCCATGGGGATTCTGCCCTCCAGAGCACGGGTCAGGGTCACCTCATCGGCATATTCCAGCTGACCGCCCACCGGGATGCCATAGGCAAGCCGGGTCACCTTGACCCCAAAGGGTCGGAGCAGGCGGCTGATATACATCGCCGTTGCCTCCCCCTCGGTGTCGGGGTTGGTTGCCATAATGACCTCTTTTACATCCTCATCTGTGACCCGCTGGAGCAGCTCCCGGATCTTTAGATCCTCCGGGCCGACATTGCCCAGCGGAGAAATCACGCCGTGAAGCACATGGTAGCTGCCATGATACTCCCGCGCCTTCTCCATGGCGGTCACGTCCTTGGGATCTGCTACCACGCAGATGATGCTGTTGTCTCTGGTTTCATCCTCACAGATCGGGCAAAGCTCCTGATCCGTCAGGTTCTGACATCGGGGGCAGGTGTGTACCGTCCGCCGTGCCTCTAAAATTGCGTCCGCAAAGGCCTTGGCGTCCTCCTCCTCCATGCTGAGAACAAAGAATGCCAAGCGACGGGCGGTTTTCGTCCCGATTCCGGGGAGCTTTGCAAATTGCTCCCCCAATCGCTCCAGACTGACCGGATAGCTGCGCATCTTACAGAAGACCGCCCAATCCGCCCAGATTCATGCCGCCGGTGAGCTTGCCCATGGAGCTGTTCATATCCTCTTCCGCCTTCCGGAGCGCCTCGTTGACCGCGGCGACCACCAGATCCTGGAGCATTTCCACATCCTCCGGGTCTACCGCCTCCGGGTCGATGGTGACAGATTTCAGGGTCTTCTTGCCGGAGATCACAGCCTTTACAACGCCGCCGCCTGCGGTGGCCTCGTACTCCTTCTCCTCCAGTTCCTGCTGCATCTGAAGCATCTGCTGCTGCATTCGCTGCGCCTGCTTCATCATGTTTGCCATATTGCCGCCGCCCATGGGGCTGCCGCCGCGAAATCCCTTTGCCATAATAATTGCCTCGCTTTCGTTCTGTCTATGATGTCAGCAGCTGCTTACTGCTGTACCTTCATATTATCATAGCCGGCCATGTCGCCAATGAGCTGTGCCAGCTTATCGTTTGTTCCAAGGGTGCTGCTGGATTTCTCCCCCATCCGCACGCGAACCGGCTTTCCTGCCACCACTGCCGCTTTTTTCCGAATAATCTCCATCACAGCATCGTCCCGCTTGACCATATTATGCACAAACTCATTGTGCGGTGTCAGCCACAGGTCATCCCCGCGTAGCCGTCCGGAAAAGTCGTTTTGCAGCATAATACGGCACTTGGGTTCTATCTCCGGCAGCACCTTTTCCAGTATTTTTCTCCAGATCTCATCGGAATCCGTCCCCGCCTCGGTCTGCTCCTCCTCCGGCGCCGGGGGTGCATCCGCATCGTCCCATGGGGGCGGCGCTTCGCCGTCATCCGGCGTACCGGGCAGCTCCTCCGGCTGGCCGGACACCACAAAGCTTCCGTTTTTCAGCTTTTGCTCCAGCCCCATAATGCGTGCTGTCAGATCATCCTCCACCCGGCTGATTCTGGCAGCCAAATCTCTGGCCTCCACCGTCAGCTCCGGCTGGCACAAATGCATCAGGCACAGCTCAGCGTCCAGCCGTTGGTTCTGACTGCTTTTAAAGCCCCCCGATGTCTCCTGAATCAGGTCGATCATCCGGAGCAGCTCTGTGGGGGTGAATTTTTTTGTCAGCGCCACAGCCTCCTGCGCCGTACAGGTGCTGGAGATCATCCCAAGCCCCGCCTGAGGCGCGGTCTGAATCACCAGCATATCTCTCGCCAAGGTTGCCAGCTCATCGAGCATGGCGGGCGCATCCTTGCCCTGACTGTAAAGCTGAGAAAAAAGCTTTAGCGCCTCCGGGGTATTCTTCGCCGCAATGGCATCCATCATCGCGGAGGTCTGCTGCTGACCGGCAAGGCCAAGGGTCTGATAGACATTTTCCACATCCAGCACGCCGGTGGTTGCGCTGGCACATTGATCCAGCAGACTCAGGCCGTCACGGAATGCACCGTCTGCCAACCGTCCCAGGAGCTCCGCCGCCTCCGGGGTAATATCAATTCCCTCCTGATAGGCCACGTAATTGATTCGCCCAGTGATATCCTCCGCCGTAGGCCGCCGAAACGCAAAGCGCTGGCAGCGGGAAAGGATCGTTGCCGGAACCTTGTTCAGCTCCGTGGTTGCCAGAATGAACATCAGGTGCTCCGGCGGCTCCTCAATGGTTTTGAGCAGCGCATTAAATGCCGCCATGGAGAGCATGTGTACCTCGTCGATGATATACACACGCTTTTTGACCTCAGCCGGAGGATACATGGAATCATCCCGGATGGTTCTGACATTATCCACGCCGTTGTTGGATGCGGCGTCGATTTCCTGTACATCCAGAATATTTCCCGCATCAATACCCCGGCAGGACGGGCAGCAATTACAGGGGTTGCCGTCTACGGGGTTTTCACAGTTGACCGCCTTGGCAAGGATCTTTGCGCAGGTGGTTTTGCCGGTGCCGCGGGTGCCGGTAAACAGATAGGCATGGCTGAGCTTCCCGGTGATCAGCTGATTTTTTAAGGTGGTGGTTACAGCAGTCTGGCCCACCACATCGTCAAATGTCTGCGGCCGGTATTTCCGGTACAGGGCCTGATACATGTTCCCCTCTCCTGTCGTAAAAAATCCTTCGACCCGTGACAAGACCGCACACCCGCCTCTGAATACGAGACCATATCCGTTACCTATACAGCCAGCTCGGAAACGGCGAACCTGCGGCACACGAAAGGATCCGCTTAATGCTGCTCGGTTCCCCGCCTGACATGGTTCACGGGATTCCGTTGCGCAGGACCGATTCCTCATCACCGCTTGTATAGGTCAGACAATACAGGTCGCTCCTCGGGCGGGAATTCATCCCTGCTGTAGCGGATTGCAGGTTACAAGGCACCGCTGACTCCCCGACTAGTGCGGCCTTGTCACAGGCCGAAGGTCTGCAACTTAGCACAAAGAGTATACTATATTTTCTCTCACTTTGCAAGAGGGAATTCCTCCTGCCTGCCGCACGAAAAACGTGCCGAAACAGACTTAACACCCTGCCGAATGACCAGTCCGACGGGGTGTTAACTCATTCAAAGATTAAAGAGGGAGAAATGAAAAAGATACTTTGTTCCTTGTAATATTCATTGTACCCGATAAATGTTACAAAAGTTCACATCTTTTATAATAGTTTTATGAACTTTGCGATTTTTTCAAAAGTTTTTCACGCCACAGCTGCTGCTGCCTGTTATGTTATTTATTTTGTA
>CAJKSU010000001.1 GCA_905202605.1 uncultured Eubacteriales bacterium | reverse complement strand
TGGATCTGGATGTTCGGGACTGCCCGGATCTGGTGCCGCCGCTGGCGCTCCGCGCCGCCCTCCGTGCCGGGGAAACCACGGTGATCTCCGGCGCAGCACGGCTGCGGCTCAAGGAAAGCGACCGTCTGGCCTCTGTCACCACCGTTTTGGGCGCCATGGGCGCAGAAATCGACGAGGGCAGCGACCGTCTGACCATCCACGGTGTTTCCTCACTCCGTGGCGGCGCTGCCGTAGACAGCTGGGGCGACCATCGGATTGCCATGATGGCAGCCATGGCGGCAACAGTCTGTCAAAGCCCCATCACCCTCACCGGTGCGGAAAGCGTCCGCAAATCCTATCCCGGCTTCTGGGATGATTACTGCCGTCTCGGCGGCTGTATACAGGAGGTGTCGCTGTGAACTATACCATCTTTGGGGAAAGCCACGGCCCCGCCATCGGCGTTGTGCTGGAGGATCTCCCCTCCGGAGTCCCCATGGATATGGACTTTATCGCCGCAGAGCTGCGCCGCCGTGCCACCGGAAACAGCCCTCTCTCCACCCCCCGGAAGGAAGCCGATCGGGTTGAGGTGCTCTCCGGCGTCTTTGAAGGAAAAACCACCGGTACGCCCCTCTGCATGATGATCCGCAACGGCGACCAGCACTCCAAGGACTACGCCGCCATTCGCTATCTGGCCCGTCCCGGTCATGCGGATCTCACTGGCTTTGTCCGTTACGGCGGCTATAACGACTACCGCGGCGGCGGGCATTTTTCCGGGCGGCTCACCGCACCCCTTGTGGCCGCCGGTGCCGTTGCCAAGCTGATCCTGCGGGAAAATGGCGTACAGGCTGCGGCACACATTGCCGCGGTGGGAAGCGTTTGGGACACGCCCATTGACCCCGTGCATCCCGATATGGCGGCACTGACCGCCTGCGGGCAAAAGCCCTTCCCGGTACTCTCCGACACAAAAGGCGAGCAGATGCAGGCACTGATTCTGGAAGCAAAATCCCAGCTGGATTCCATCGGCGGCGTCATTGAATGCGCCGTCACCGGACTGCCCATGGGGCTTGGTGCGCCAGATTTTGACCGGAATGCCGAGACGGAATTTGCCCGGCAGCTGTTTGCTGTCCCCGCCATAAAGGGGCTGGAATTCGGTGACGGCTTCGGCCTTGCCGCCCTACGGGGCAGTCAAGCCAACGACCCGTGGACCATGGAGGGCGGCGTTCCCGTTACCACCTCCAATCACAACGGCGGCATTTTGGGCGGCATAACCACCGGCATGCCGCTCCTGTTCCGGGTGGCGGTAAAGCCCACCCCCTCCATTGCCCAGCCCCAGCACACCATTGACATGTCTGCCCAAAGGGATGCGGAAATCACCGTACAGGGGCGGCATGACCCCTGCATCGTCCACCGGGCTGTTCCGGTGGTCGAAGCGGCAGCCGCACTTGCATCCCTCCGGCTGCTGAAACTCTGAAAAGAAGGCGATCCTTATGAGCGAACTGGATATGATGCGCGGCGCAATTGATGAAATCGACAATCAGATCGTACATCTGTTTGAGCGCCGCATGGCAGTTACCCGTCAGGTAGGCGAATATAAGCAAAAAATCTCCATGCCGGTTCTGGACACCGCCCGTGAGCGGGAGGTGCTTGCCGGGAAGGCGGCGCTTGTCACTGATCCCCGGCTGAAAACCAGCGTCACCCTGCTGTATGAAACCATCATGGGCATCTCCCGCCGTCAGCAGCGGGAGATCGTCCGGGAAGGGGCAGACGATCCTAATTTCGCCCGGTTTCAGCACGCCTATGACCAGCGGCGGCAGCCGGTGCAGAACCCCCGCATTGTCTATCAGGGCTGCCCCGGCGCCTACAGCGAGCAGGCGGCACGGAATTTCTTCGGCACGGATATCGAGCCGGTGGGGCTTCGGCAGTTTGAGGACGTATTTGTTGCCCTCAAAGAGGGCAAGGCGGATTACGGCGTTGTCCCCATCGAGAACACCTCCACCGGTGCGATCCGGCAGATTTATGATCTGCTGTCCCAGTACGAATTCTATCTGGTAGGCGAAACCACCGTTCGGGTGGAGCACTGCCTGATGGCACCGCCCGGCGCCACGCTGGACACCATTACCCATGTCTACAGCCATGAACAGGGGCTGTTTCAGTCAGAAAAGTACTTAAATACCCATCCGGACTGGATTCAGACGCCTCTAGCTGACACCGCAGGCAGCGCAAAATATGTGGCGGAATCCGGTGACACCACAAAAGCTGCCATCTGCTCCGCCCGCGCCGCCGAGTTGTACGGACTGAACATTCTGGTCACCGGGGTCAACTACAGCGACGTCAACACCACCCGCTTTGTGGTGGTTTCCCCCTATGTGGAGCTGCGGGAGGGTGCGGATAAGATCAGCACCATTGTCACCACCCCCCATGAATCCGGCTGCCTCCACGAAATTCTGACCATTTTCGCCGTTAACGGCCTGAACATGGTCAAGCTGGAATCCCGCCCCATTCCGGGTCACACCTGGGAGTACATGTTCTTTCTGGAGTTCACCGGCAGCCTGCAGGCTCCGGAGATGGACGGCATTCTCCATGAAATTTCCCAGACCGCCGGGGATTTCCGGGTACTGGGCAACTTTAAAAGCAATCTGGAGTAGGCCATGGAGAACATTATACTTTGCGGCATGATGGGCTGCGGAAAAACCACCTGTGCCAATCTGCTGGGAGGCAAGCTTGGTCGGCAGGTGGTAGACACCGATGATCTGGTGGTCAAAAAGGCGGGCATGAGCATATCCGAGCTGTTTGCCGCACAGGGCGAAACCGCCATGCGGGATCTGGAAACAGAGGTTGCCCGTGAGCTGAGCCGGAGAAGCGATCTCATCATCGCCACCGGCGGCGGTCTTCCCCTGCGGGAGGAAAACCGGCGGCTTCTCCGGAATACCGGCATCGTGGTATTCCTCCGGCGGGATCCCGGCGAGATCTACGACACCGCCGATATGTCCGCCCGCCCTCTGGGGCAGCAGGGCCGGGACGCTTTTCTTTCCCGGTTTGCCCAGCGGGAACCCATTTATCAGGAATTTTCACATATCATCATTCACGATTTCTCCAGCCCGGAGGCCACCGTGGCGGAGATCTTAACCAAATTGGAGGGAAAGCTATGAGATTTTTAGTCATCAACGGCCCCAATCTGAATCTGCTCGGCTCCCGTGAGCCGGAGATCTATGGAAATAGCGGCTATGACGCGCTGGTTGCCCGGATCCGGGAATCCGCTGCCAGCATGAACGTGGAAGTGGAGTGCATGCAGACCAACCACGAGGGCGCAATCATCGATGCGATTCACAAGGCAAAGGGCGCGTTCCACGGCATCATCATCAATCCCGGCGCTTACACCCACTACAGCTATGCCATCCTCGATGCGCTGAAGGCGGTGGATCTCCCCGCAGTGGAAGTGCATCTTTCCAACATCCACAAGCGGGAGGAATTCCGGCATAAGTCGGTCACCGCCGCAGGCTGTGACGGTCAGATCTGCGGCCTTGGGCAGTTTGGCTATGTGGCAGCCATGGGATACCTCATTGAGAAGCTGAGCAGCCATGCAGATTGAGTATCACAACGGCACAAAGCTGCTCTGCGTCATCGGCGATCCCATCGGTCACAGTCTTTCCCCCCTGCTCCACAACACCATGCTCCGGGAGCTTCATGAGGACGCGCTGTATCTGGCGGTACCGGTTCCCGGCGGCACGGTAGGCAACTTTGTTTCCGCCGCAAAAACCATCGGCATTCAGGGCTTTAACCTGACCATGCCCCACAAGGAGGATATCCTCCCCTATCTCTCCCGCATGACCCCGGAGGCGGAGCGCTGTCACTCCGTCAATTCCGTGCGCATTCGGGACGGCAGGCTGGAGGGGCATTCCACCGACGGGCTGGGCTTCCGTCAGTCCCTTGCGGCCTTTTCCCGCGACTTTCCCGGTCAGACCGTGACCATTCTTGGGGCAGGCGGCGCAGCGAAATCCATCGCCATGACCGCCGCAGACAGCGGAGCCGCCAAGGTCTATATCGCAAACCGTACCCTGTCACGAGCGCAGCAGCTCTGCGGAAATGAGCCGATCATGGAAGCGCTGTCTTTGGAGCAGCTGGATTCGGTGCTTCCCCAGACCGACCTCCTGATCAGCACCCTTCCTGTGGGTATGTCCGGCGTGGGCGGAAGCAGCGTCCCGTGTCTGGACGCCCTCAAGCCCGGCGCACTGTGCATGGACTGCATCTATGCTCCCGCCATGACGTCCTTTATGGAGGAGGCCCGCAGAACCGGTCACGAAGCCGGAAACGGCATCGGCATGCTGATCTATCAGGCAATTTTCGCACTGGAATTCTTTCTGGATCGCAGGCTTTCTCAGGAAACTGTTCTGCACCTTGGTGCGCTGCTGCAAAGCGCCTGCGGCGTGGACCCACGTGGGAATGGATAAAACAAGAAATCCGAGCACCGGAACGCACCGGTGCTCGGATTTTCACACTCCATATTTCCGCTCCAAATACTCCACCACGTCAGCTATGGCTCCCTGATCACAGTCGCATACAACCACATCCGCCGCATCCAGCGCCGCCTGAGTGCTCCCGGCAGGCGTAAATCCAACCGCTGCCGCTTCCAGCATGGCAAGGTCGTTTTCATTGTCTCCGGCGCAATAGATATGTTCCCGGCGAATACCCAGCAGCTCCGCCAGCTTGCATACACCCGTCCCCTTATTGCAGCCGCCGGGGGTAATCTCCAGCAGCATGGGATGGGAGAAGAAGATTCCATACCGATCCCCAAAGCGTTCCTTCATCCACCGCTGCATCTCCGCCAGCCGCTCGTGTTCATCCTCAAACTTGGCATAGACCCACGGCATTGGAATGTCCTCCAGCGCCGCCGTATGGGCGTGCTGTCCGGTGATCTCCAAATGGACCTTCGTCACCTCATTGGGCCGCACCGCATAGAGCTGCCCAGCTCCGAAGATTTCCACTGCCGAGGTTGGAAATGCCGCCAGTGTTGCAGCAAAATCCGCCTGTGCCGTCTCCGGGAATTCCGCTTCAAACAGTAGCTTTTCCGCAGAAAGGTCATAGATCTGCGTGCCGTTTGCCACGATCACCGGCGCGCCGATGGGCAGTCCCGGCGCCTGCTGTCGCACGGATTCCAGCCCCCGTCCGGAGGCCAGCGTAAATTTTCCGCCCTGCGTAACAAACCGGCTCAGCGCCGCCTTCGTCCGCTCCGGGAGGCGCTTCTTCCGATCCACCAGCGTATCGTCAAAGTCCGACACCAGCAGAACGCCATCGAATATTCCCATACAAATCTCTCCTTGTTGTCAGGAAAAGGGCGAAAACGCAAGACACGTTTCCGCCCTTTCTGCATTTCGTTTAACCGCCCAGATAGGCCTTCTGCACTCTGGGATCGCTGAGCAGCTCCTTGGCGTCGCCGCTCATGGAAATCATACCGGTTTCCAGCACGTAGGCACGGTCCGCAATGGACAGCGCTACCTGTGCGTTCTGCTCTACCAGCAGAATGGTAGTCCCTGCCTGATGCAGCTCCTTGATGATATCAAAGATCTGCTCCACCAGAATGGGAGCCAGACCCATGGAAGGCTCGTCCAGCATCAGCAGCTTGGGCTTGCTCATCATGGCGCGTCCCATGGCAAGCATCTGCTGCTCGCCGCCGGACAGGGTACCTGCGGTCTGCTTATAGCGCTCCTTCAGCCGCGGGAACCGCTGGTAGACATCCTCAATGGAACCGGCAATCTCGCTGGCGTCCCGCGTAAAGCCGCCCATCTCCAGATTCTCCTGTACGGTCATCTGGAGGAACACCCGGCGTCCCTCCGGGCAAAGAGCCATTCCGTGGGAAACAACCTTGTGCGCGGGAACGTTGATGATGTTCTTTCCCTCAAACTCGATGCTGCCGCTTCTGGGCTTGAGCAGGCCGGACACCGTATTCAGAGTGGTAGATTTACCTGCGCCGTTGGCGCCGATCAGGGTCACGATCTCTCCTTCTTCTACCTCAAAGGAGATGCCCTTAATGGCATGGATACTGCCATAATATACGTGGAGATCCTCCACCTTCAGCAGACTCATGGCTTAGCCCTCCTTCTTCTTGCCCAGATATGCCTCGATAACCTGAGGATTGGCCTGAATTTCCTGAGGCGTACCCTTGGCAATGATCTTGCCGTAGTTCAGCACCGCAATGCCCTCGCAGATGCCCATGACAAGATTCATGTCGTGCTCAATGAGCATAATCGCAATATGGAACGTATCCCGGATCTTCCGGATATTCTCCATCAGCTCCGCCGTCTCCGAAGGGTTCATACCGGCGGCGGGCTCGTCCAGCAGCAACAGGCACGGATTGGTTGCCAGCGCACGGACGATTTCCAGCCGACGCTGCGCGCCGTAGGGGAGCGAACCGGCCTTATGATCCTTCAAGTTCTCCATATCGAAGATGCTGAGCAGCTCCATGGAACGCTCATGCGCCTGCTTTTCGCTCTTCCAGTACCGGGGCAGCCGCAGGATATCGGAAATCATGCCGCCCTTCATGTTGTTATGCAAGCCGACCTTGACGTTTTCCTCAACGGTCAGATCGGTGAACAGGCGGATATTCTGGAAGGTACGGGCAATACCAGCTCTGTTGACCTGCACAGTGTTCATGCCATGGGTTTCCTTGCCATCCAGCAGAATGGTACCCCGGGTGGGCTGATAAACCTTGGTGAGCAGGTTGAACACAGTGGTTTTGCCTGCGCCATTGGGGCCGATCAGTCCGGCGATCTCGGTGCGCCCCACCGTCAGATTAAAGTCGTCTACGGCAGTCAGGCCGCCGAAGTCGATCCCCAGATGCTTTGCCTCCAGAACCGGTGCCTTACCCAGATCACGTTCCGGAATAATACTGTCGCTGGGTACGGGAACCATCTTACTCATTTGCGCCGCCTCCTTCCGCAGTTGCTTTGTCTGCTTTCTTCCAGAACTTCAGCGCGTTCTTTACTCTCTCCCATCCGCTCTTCAGGGTTGGGTTATTCGTGACCAGCATGACCAGAATCAGGACGATCGCATAGATCAGCATCCGGTAATCATTCATGGCACGCAGTGCCTCCGGCAGAATGGTCAGCACCGTTGCGGCAATGATGCTGCCGCGGATATTGCCCATGCCGCCCAGAACCACGAATACCAGAATCAGGATTGATGTGTTGAAGTCAAACTTTTTAGGAACGATGGTAGAATAGTTCATGGCATACAGTGCGCCCGCCATGCCCGCCAGCGCAGCGGAGGTAACAAAAGCCATGAGTTTATATTTGGTGATATTGATGCCAACGGACTCTGCGGCGATTCGATTGTCACGGATTGCCATGATTGCGCGTCCGGAACGGCTGCGAATCAGGTTCAGGGTCACCGTCAACACCACCAGTACCAGAATAAAGCCAGCCACAAAGGTCGATAGCTTCGTCACGCCAGTTGCACCCATGGGGCCGTTAATCAGCACCTTGCCATCCACCATTCCCAGTGCGTCCGTGCTCTTCATGCTGAAATGAAGGCCGGCGCCGTCTACACCTACGTAGAGGTTGTTGAGAATGTTCTTGATGATCTCGCCAAAGGCCAGCGTTACAATCGCCAGATAGTCACCCTGCAGACGAAGTACCGGCACACCGACAATGATGCCGGCAATCGCCGCCATAATGCCGCCCACGATAATCGCGAGGAGCAGACGAACCGGTCCGCTGGGGACGGCGTCCTGAATGCTCATAGCGAGAATGACGCCGGAAAATGCACCCACGCTCATAAAGCCCGCATGACCAAGGCTCAGCTCGCCCAGAATTCCAACCGTCAGGTTCAGGCTGACCGCCATACAAATGTAAACGCAAATAGGAATCAACTGACCGGACAGGGAATTGGACACCTTTCCGCCCGAAACAAGGATCTGCATCACCACAAACGCGGCAATGACAATGCCGTAGGTGATAATATTGCTGCGGGTGTTCTTACTGAGTTTTTTCATATCAGCCACCTCACACTTTCTCTCTGACCTTTTTGCCCAGCAGACCCGCAGGCTTAATCAGCAGGACAACGATCAGAACCGCAAACACAATTGCGTCACTGAGCTGAGTGGAAATATATGCTTTGCTGAAAATCTCAATAACACCCAGCAGAATGCCGCCCAGCATAGCGCCGGGAATGGAGCCTATGCCACCCAGAACAGCAGCGGTAAACGCCTTGATGCCGGGCATGGAGCCGGTAGTCGGCATCAGTGTGGGATACGCAGAACAGAGCAGCACACCAGCAATTGCCGCCAAGCCGGAACCAATGGCAAAGGTCAGGGAGATCGTGCTATTGACATTGAT
This sequence comes from uncultured Eubacteriales bacterium, assembly GCA_905202605.1. Classification (GTDB taxonomy): domain Bacteria; phylum Bacillota; class Clostridia; order Oscillospirales; family Oscillospiraceae; genus HGM13006. Next base: position 39,436 of record CAJKSU010000001.1, on the reverse strand, counting down.
GCCCATCAGCTGTGCGGCGCCTTTATCCTCGGATACGGCGCGCATGGCCTTGCCCATCTTTGTCTTGCCGGTAAACAGGGTCAGCGCAACCATAATAATCACACAGGCCAGTACCGTAACAATGGCAACAGGGCTAATAGTCAGCTTGCCGCCGCCCAACTCCAGAGACGGAAGGTTGATTACGGAGGTAAATACCTTAGGATCAGACTTCCAAATCAGCAGGGCTGCATTCTGGAGGAAATAGCTGACGCCAATGGCAGTAATCAGCACAGCCAGAGATGGAGCAGAGCGAAGGGGCTTATAGGCAAGTCGCTCAATCACAATGCCCAGCAGGGTACAAACCACAATTGCCAAAATGACGCCAACCACCGGGGGCAGATTCAAATAGCTCATGGTGCAGAAACAAACATAGGCACCAACCATGATAACGTCACCGTGGGCGAAGTTCAGCATCTTAGCGATACCATAAACCATGGTGTAGCCCAGTGCGATGATGGCATAAACACTTCCCAGGCTGATGCCGTTGATCAAATTGGAAAGCAGGTTCATACCACACACCTCCCTTTCAACTTAGTTTTCTTGAAATCGGCAAACGGGGGTTGCCAGGTGGCAACCCCCGTAGATGTTTACGATATAGGGGCAATTAGTCCATGCCGACGTATGCGCCGTCCTTGATCTCCATGCCCTTAGGCTCCTTGGAAACCTCACCGGTAGCAGCCCAAGTCATTCCGCCGCCGGTCAGACCGTCAAAGGTGAAATCGCCGGAGGTGAAGGTCTCGATCATCTTGTCGCAGATGTCGGAAACGCTCATATCAGCAGTAACGCCGTTTTTCTGGCAAGCCTCATAGATTGCATAGACGCAGTCATAAGCGTCAGCCGCAAACTGGTTGGGAGTGTCGCCGTACTTCTCCTTGTACTTGGAAACGAAGTTCTGCGTCTTCTCATCGGAAGCGTCGGCAGAGAAGGGAGTCAGCAGCATCAAGCCCTCAGCCAGGGAGGTATCAAAGCCCTCCAGATCCAGAATTCCATCCATGCCGTCTACGCCGAAGAACTCGGGATCATAGCCCATATCCGCCGCCTGCTTCAGGATCAGAGAAGCAGGGGTGTAGTAGATGGGCAGGAAGATGAGGTCAGCGCCAGCGCTCTTTGCCTCGCCCAGCTGGACGGAGAAGTCGTTGGCAGTGTCGTCGGTGAAGGTAGTAGCGGATACAACCTCCAGACCCAGCTTCTCAGCCTCGGCAGCAAACTTGTTGTAGATACCGGTGGAGTAAGCGTCGGAGTTGTTGTAGATTACAGCGATCTTAGTGCCCAGCTTCTTCTCGGAGATGTACTCAGCAGATGCAGTACCCTGGTTGGGGTCGGTGAAGCACATCTGGAACACGTTGTCCTTCCGGGCATCATCCGCACCGATGACATCGGTGGAAGAAGCGGAGGGAGTCAGCTGGAACATATGATCCGCATTGGTTTCAGCAGAAACCGCCACGCAGGGAGCAGTGGTGGTAGTACCAACCAGCATCTGCATACCCCAGTCCTTGAGGTTGTTGTAGGCATTGACGGACTTCTCAGGATCGTGCTCGTCGTCTTCCCACTTGATCTCGAACTGAATGCCGCCCAGAGCGTTGATCTCTTCCACAGCCAGCTCGGAGCCGTTCTTGGTGGCGTTGCCGTAAATGGCAGCAGCGCCGGTCAGGGGGCCGATGCCGCCCAGCTTAATTGTAGCGCCGGTGTTGCCAGCGGCATTCTCGGCGGTGCTTGCAGCAGCCTCGGAACCGGCAGCCTCAGCTACGGCGGAGGTGCTGGAACTATCAGAGCCGCACGCTGCCATGCTCATGACCATAGCCAGAGACAGGACCAGTGCGGCGCCCTTCTTGAATTTTTTCATTATTGGTTCCTCCAATCGTGTGTTGTAATGACGTCTATGTCATTTACAATGCATTAATACTTTACCACACTACAGCCCCATTCGTCAAGCGGGACGCCGGAACCATTTTGCACCGAATTTTCATGCATTTTTTCTGTTCTTTTGTATGTTTTATCCTGTTCCGTCTGCAAATGAATCAGCGTCTTCATTTTTCGGATTTTTTGGAGAAATCACCTGCTTTTTTGGCAAGAAATGCTCCAATCCATCCGCATAATATTCCCAGCACCGCCCCGCAGATTACATCGCTGGGATAGTGGACGTAGAGGTACAGCCGGCTCAGGGCGATGGCCGCCGCCAGCGCCGTTGCTGGAATCCATCCCCTGCACTTTGAATACAGCAGTGCAGATGCCGCCGCAAAGGACGCCGCAGCATGCCCGGAGGGGAACGAAAAATCCCGCGGGGCCTTCACCAGCAGTGTCAGCTCCGGACGGAAGGTATAGGGCCGTGGCCGCGCCACCAGCGGCTTGAGCAGCACATTGCACAGCAGCAGATCCACAAGCAGCGCCGCCGATACCGCGATGCCCCATGCTCTGGTCTTTTTTTGTGCCAGCAGCACCGCCGCCAGCAGGATCCAGATCCATCCGGCCTCCCCTAAAAACGTGATTGCGGGTACAATATGATCCAAAACGCCGCATCGGAGGGTTCGCTGAATCCAGTCGAGGATAGAAAGGTCAAGATTGGTTATCACAGTATTCTCTCCTTCTTATATGTTATGGCTTCATCACAGCAAAAAACCTGCTGCGCCCACCAGCGCCCCCATGCACCAGCCCGCCAGCACATCCTTTATAAAATGCACCCCTGCCATCACTCTGGAAGCTGCAATGAGCAGGCTGACCGCCAGCAGCACCCATCCCAGCGGCGGTGCGGTAAATACTGCCGTCACCGCGATCACTGCCCCGCAGGCCGCATGGCGGGAAGGAAACGACTTCCCCTTCGTCTCCTTTGGGGTAATCGCCGGAATTCCCATGCTCTCATAGGGACGCGGCGCATTGATTGCAGCCCGCAGCACCGTCACAAGGAGGAATCCGATTGCCGGAACCAAAATCCCCCGAAGCAGCATCGTCCGCTTCCACACCAGCAGGTAAGCTGCCAGCAGCGGATACGCCACATAGACCAGCCCCGGCAGCAGCTTTACAGAAATCTCCACCCCACGCTTTACGCCGGGTCTCGACAGGATCGCCTTGTGCAGGGATTCATAAAATTCGCGTTTCATACCCTTCCCCCATTGACATTCTTCGATAAAATATGCTATGTTTTCCCTAATCCTACATAGAAAGAAGGCATCGTAATGACTGATGCACCCGTTACCACTCAGCAGTGGCTCCAGCAGGAGCTGAGCTTTATCAACACCACCATGGCGCACACGCTCAACGGTCAGCTCAAAGCGCAGTTCGTCTCCTGTGACGATACCACTCAGGAGCTGGTGCTGGAATTCCCACTGGAGGGCTGGCAGGTCAATGGCCTCGGAACTCTCCATGGCGGCATGGCCTATACCATGATGGATCTCGCCATGAGCATCGCCGTCTACTGCTTCTCACGTGAGACCATTCCCCCGACCGTCTCCATGACCGTCAATTACCTGCGCCCCATCCCCATGGAGGGTACGGTACAGATCCGTACCCGGCTGACCTCGCTGGGCCGTCGGAATGCCACCGCCTACTGTGAGGCTGTGATTCCCAGCTCCGGCAAGGTGGCCTGCACCGCCATTGGCACCTATGCCGTCATCCGAAAGCCGGAACATTAAAACCGTGGCTGCTGCACATCTGGGTGCAGCAGCCATTTTCCATCTTATCTCTGTGTTTTTTGCAGCCGGATATCCTGCCCGATAAACACCAGCGAGATATATTCCCCCATCAGACGAGAGGCAATCTGCGGCGTGTATCGCCGAGACAACTCGCCCAGCGTCAAATTAGTGGAAATGATCGTAGGCTTCCCCGACAGAATCCGGCCGTTGACGATTCCATAGAGTGCCGGAGAAATAAAGCTGGTGGCCATTTCCGTTCCCAGATCATCCAAAATCAGCAGGTCGCACTCCATAATCCGCTGGGTCATGCGCTTTTCCTCCTGATCGGCATTGCCGAACTTCTGCTTTTCAAGGCACGAGAACACATGGATTGCCGTATCATAGACCACGGAAAAGCCCATGGAGACCACCTGCCGTGCAATGCACGCCGAGAGGAATGTTTTCCCCAGCCCGGTTCCGCCGTTCATCAAAAGGCTTCTGGAGTGCAGGGAAAACTTTCGGGCATAGTCCACGCACGTCTCATAAACCATCTCCATCTGTTCTCTGGGGCTGATGCCCAGCGCCGGATCAGGAATGGTATTATAATAATCCAGAGAAAAATCGTCAAAGCTGCTAAGATTGCCGGAGAGCAGGCTGGTCAGGGTCTTCCGCTGCTCCTCCTGACAAAACTTCTCCAGACAGCTGCACATTTTTTCCCCCACATAGCCGGTATCGCTGCAAATCCGGCACATGGGGCCATCCGTGAGATAATTCTCCCCATAGCCGCTGCGGCGCAGAATATCCCGCCGCTCCTGCTGCAAATGGAGATTTTCCCGGCGCAAAAGCTCCACTGCCTCCTTGGGGTTCTGTCCATTCCGGAATGTCTCCGCCATGAACTCCGCCATGGTGCGGCGCAGCTGCTGATCCAGCTCCTGCACTCTGGGATATTCCCGGTAGACCCGCTCCCGGCGCTCCTGCTGCACTCGCTGGTACCGATCCACTGCCTCCTGATATCTTGCTCTGGCTCTGGCCAGAGCCTCTTTTTCATAGCCCATGGGATCACTCCTTCAAACTCTCACGGAATCGCTGCAAATTGCTGACCGCCGCCTTTTCGCCCGCACCGGGGGTAAAGCCGCTGTTGGACGGCTGTACTGGCTGCGTCCGTGGCTGCCGATCCTCCGCAGATACCTGCCGTCCGGAATGCAGGTTCTTCTCGTGCCAGTTCAGCAGAATCTTATTCATATACCGCCATGCCAGCTTGCCGGTTGCCAATACAGTCTTCTCATAGGCCTGTCGGATGGCATCCACGTCAAAGCCCATATCCAGCCATGCATGTATGTACTGTCGCTCCGAATCCACCAGCGCCCGGTCCAGCCCCATGGCCTTTTTGACCTGACTCTCCGGTGCCAGCAGCTCCAGACTGTGGCTAATATAGGCCGAGGCCTGCTCCAGTGTCTGGATGCCGTTGTTGGCCCACTGATAGCATTCCTTCTCCAGCATCCGCATGGTCATGGTACGGTTTTTTCCGCTAGTTTTATTATAGTATTCCAGCTTTTGCAGACAATGCGTCAGTGCCATGCTGATTACCTCCGGCGGAAGCTTTAAATAATCCCGCAGGGACAACAGCATTTTCAGCTCCTCCGTTGTCAGCACCCGCCCCATTCGGCGGCTGACCTCTCCCTGCAGCAGCTGGAAGCTGGGGTCTCTGGCAGAGAAGGCCGTAACCTCCTCCCCGGTATACACCGGCGCCTGCTGGCGGTCAAACCGCTCCTTCGGCACCACCGCATCCATCAGCCCCAGCCGCTTGAGCAAGCTCTCCGCCCACCCCAATGCCTGATTGGTCATGTGGAGCTGCTGCTCCGCCTGCTTTAGCGTGATGTCCCCGGTAGACTTCATATAGAGGTATACCATCGCCGCATCGCCGCTTCCCGCCGACAGAAGCTTCCCCAACTCCTCCGGCGTCAGGGTGATATAATCCAGTGTCAAAGCACGTTCCTCCTGTCAATCTACCAGCAGGGCATTCTCCGGCTCTACCTCCTGTGCCAGATCCTTGCTGTCAAAGTAATATTCCATAATATCCTTGGCTACCTGCGAGAAAAAGCCGCCGGTGTCACCGTGCTCTACATAAACCGCAACTGCAATCTCCGGATTATCCGCCGGCGCCCAGCATACAAAGGATGCGTTATCGGAGCCGCCGTTACCATGCTGCGCAGTACCGGTTTTACAGGCAACCGTGTAGCCGAAATTCGTAAAGTAGCCCTTGGCGGTTCCTTCCGTTGCACACTGTACCATGCCCTCCTTGATAACCTGATACTCCGTGTCGCTCATAAGATTCGTTGCCGCAGGGGTAAAATCATTTTCCGTCACCAGCGTCTGGAAGTCTGAGGATACCGCCCGTCGCAGGAAGGTGGCGTTATGAAGAATTCCGCCAGTGGACAGCGCCGCCACATAGCGGCAGAGCTGAATGGGGGTGGCCGTGGTGATGGACTGACCGATGGATGCCATCAGAGTATCCGCCTTAAACCATGTGGCATCATGTCCGGTATAAAGCTTCTCCTTATTGGCCTCAGAGGCCAGAATTCCCTCCGTGTCAGCGATTTCCGAGCCACTGTGCTGCCCAAAGCCAAAGGCCTCGCCTACCGCATCGATCTGGTCAATGGTCATCATATCGCCCACCGTGTAGAAGTAAACGTTACAGGAATTCGCCAAGGCGCCCCGCATGTCCAATACGCCGTGACCAATGGGGTTTGTCGCTGTATAAATCCAGCACTTACCGGTAAAGCCGTCTTCAGAGTATTTCGTATACTGTCCCGTGTCGTTGACTGTAAAGCCGGGATCTACCCCGTCCCGCATTGCCGCCAGCGCCGTAACCATCTTAAACGTAGAACCGGGAGCCAGTGCGTAGTTCAGTGCGCGGTTTGCCAGAGGATCTCCATCCGCTACCGCCAGCTCGTTATACTTCTCTGCGTATTCTCTGGGGTCATAGGTGGGATAGTTGGCGGCGCAGAGCACCTCGCCGGTGTTGACGTTCATCGCCACCACTGCACCGGATTTAGCATCGGAGCCATGGAGTGCCGTGGTGCTGTTTCCGTTCTTTGCCTTGCCCTGCTCGCTCATGGCCTGTACGTACTTCGCCAGAGAATTCTCCGCAACCTCCTGCATGCCAATGTCAATGGTAGTAACAACGTTTGCGCCGCTTTTCGGCTCGACCTCCCAGTATTCATCCACCACTGTGCCGTCCGAGGTGACCGTTACCACCTTCTGCCCGTCAGTGCCATGGAGATATTCCTCAAAGGCCGCCTCCATACCATCCTTACCCACAGAGGCGTTCATGCTATAGCCCTGATCTTTATAGGTATTTTCATACTCCTCTGAATCCATCAGGCCTACATGACCCAAAATCTGCGCCGCAAAGCCGGTGTTGACCTCCCGCACCGTTGTGGTGACCACATCCATGCCGGGAATGCCAAGTTCCTTCAAAATTGCCAACTGGTCGGCGGAAATATCCGCAACCAGCGTATAGGTGTCGGCGTAGGCGTAGTTGGGAAGATCCAGTTCATAGCGCAGCCCCATGATCAGCCGCGCCTCTTCCTCAGTGTATTCATCGGAAATGCGATAGGCATCCTTCAGCTTCTTTGCAAGATTCTCCGCCGTCATATCCGCGTCCCAGCCACGATTCAGCAAAAAGCGGCGGAAATAATACTGATCGGTGGAAGAAAGCTCGTCCGTAGTGTACACATAGGGTGTGGTATCGGACAGCGGCAGATTCTCCTCATACTCAATGCCGTTTTTCATACAGGTCTGCGCCAAAAGGAGCAGATACCCGTTGGGATCGTCGGAGTTGAACAGCACGAAGCTTTGCAGCGTCACATTATAGGTTGCCCGGTTGCTCACCAGCACATTGCCGTGCCGATCCAGAATCTCTCCCCGTGCCGCCGACACATACTGGGTATAGGTGGTGGTGTTAGAGCTGCTGTAGGACGCTTCATCTTCCTTTGTAAGCTGGATGGAAAACAGACGAATGGCATAGATCGCCGCCACCAGTACAATCAGGAAAACGATAACGCCGTTGCGAAACCGATAGGTTCTATCCATGGAATCCTCCAATCCGGGAAATATGCTGTGTAACGGGATAAAAAATCAGACAAAAGGCCGCAGACAGCAGGCATTCCGGCACAAAGTCCGTAATCAGCACCATGCCGGGCAATGTCCCGGAGGAAATCCGGGCAAGGACATAAAGTCCCTCTGTCAGAATCACAGCAGGAACGCTGACACTAAAAATCGTTTTCCAGCTCTGGAGCAGGAACCGCTGTGCCAGCAGGCCGCAGCCAAAGCCCACCAGTGTCAATGCAACAATATGCCACGCCCCCAGAATAGAAAGCGGCCCGCTCCATGCCCAAAGGCAGCCGCCCGCCAGTCCGAAGATGCTCCCCTTTTCGGTACCCTCCCACAAGCCGATACAGGCCACGGCAACGGGCATCACGCAGGGCCGAAACCAGAGCGCCAGCGCGCTGAACACTGCCTCATCCAAAAGAAGCGCCGCCAACAGAACTGCTGCGTACAGGGTCATTTTCATACGAAACTGCCATTTACTTGGCATAAGTCTGCCGCCTCCCCTCAGTCCTTGATATCATAGGACTTGATGACGAACACCTGCTCGACTTTGTCAATTTCCACCGTGGGCGTAATGACTGCGTACTTGGCAACGTTTGTTTCATCGTCACCCACATCGGTCACCGTGCCGATCACCAGTCCGGGAGGATAAATATCACCGTCACCGGAGGTCAGCAGCTGATCCGAGTTCCGAATGGTTGCCGAGGAGCTGAGATAGCTGGCACGCAGGTTTCCCTCCTTCATCAGCGTAAAATCGCCCTGAGCAATGCAGCTGTAGCCGCTGCCGAAAATATACGCGCCGATTTCCGAGGTGGTGTCGAGGATCGTGGTCACCGTGGCCCAGTTGGTTCCCACCTCGGTGATGATCCCGATAACCTGCCCGGTTTCTGTAATCACGCACATGCCGGTATCCAGCCCCACCGAGGAGCCTTGGGAGATGGTCATGGTACTGCCATAGCCGCTGCCGCCCCAGGATACCACATTGGCAATCTCCAGCTGGTAGTCTGTATGCTTATCCGTCAGGTTTTCCAGACTTCTCAGCCGCTCATTTTCCGCCTTATAGGTCTGAGCATCCCGGATGTCCTGATTCATATTCGCCAGTTCCTCCTGAAGCTGCTCATTCTGCGCCTGAAGCAGCTCATACCCAAACAGGTAATCATACAGCCGCTCGGCCTTATTGACCAGCAGCGTCACGCCGTTCTTCACCGGGTTGACCACAAGGGATACCGCATTGTTGAACGCCCCGGCTTTTCCCGGCCACAGGAACATGCTGCCAATGGTAATCAGCGCCGCCAGCGCGGCAAGCACCAGCACCACGCGGTTCCGTGTGGTGAAAAACTTCTTCATGCCTCAGCCCCCAGCAGCGGAATTCCCGCCTGACGGAGCATCAGCCCCACCCGGCACACCGGAAGACCCATCACATTGTAGTAGTCACCGTGGATCTTTTCGATAAACATGGCGGCGTAGCCCTGAATGCCATAGGCCCCCGCCTTGTCCATGGGCTCTCCAGTCCCCACATACCACTGAATTTCTTCCTCAGTAAGAGGCCGAAAATATACCTCCGTCTCCTCGCAGTGGGTCATGGTTCCCTCCGATCCCATTACGGTAACACCGGTGAGTACCCGATGGCTTCTGCCGCTGAGGGCGCGGAGCATTTCCGCCGCCTCCGCCTCACTGTGGGGCTTGCCCAGAATTTTCCCGTCCAGCTCCACCACGGTATCTGCGGACAGCACAACAGCAGGCTCCGAATGCCCCGCTGCCACCGCCTTCGCCTTTCCCAGAGAAAGGTGTACCACCTCCTGCTGGGGCGTCAGACCCGGCTTCAGAGTTTCATCTGTATTGGAGGGCTCCACCTGAAAGGTCAGCCCCATCTTCTCCAGCAGCTCCGCCCGACGGGGCGAGCCGGAAGCTAAAATCAGTTTCATATTGGACATCCTCCATCCATTCATTCATTGTCGTTTATTCTACGCCCCGGACATACAGTCCTCGGGTGGACACGCCGGGGTCAAAGCTCCCGCCGCCATGATAGTCCGCCAGAACGGCATCCACCTGCTGTGGTGTTTCCGTGGTAAAGCTCAGCCGCAGCGCCCACAGCCCCAGTCCCCTCAGGGAGGAGAGCTTATCACCCCAATAGAGTCGTTTGCTGTTATAAAGCTGACTGCGGCAAGTATCACCGTCCCGCAGCACCGGGAAGCGGCTGCCGGTGCGATCCACCAGATTGGTCTTGGTGCTGCCGCAGATGCAGGTTCCCGCCCGCCCGTGGATGATGCAGTTCTCCGTGATCATCAGCGGCAGTCTGCCGTAGGCGATCATCTCCATGGGAATCGGCTTGGAAATATCCCGGATCTGGGGCAGCGTCAGCTCAAAGGACGCCGTCAGCCCGGTCAGCCCCATGGCAGCATACCAGTTGGCGCTGCCGGAATTGAACACGTTCAGCCCAAAATCGCCCCGCACCTGAAATCCGGCCCGCTGCACCGGATCGATCATACCGATATTCCCCGCCAGTACCTCATCGACCCCCAGCAGCCGTGCCTGAGAAAGCCGGGTCAGCACCTGAGGCCATTCCCGATCCCAGATTACTCTGGGCAGCACCGCACAGACCCGGAACGCCCCGCACACCGCCTGCGCCATGGGATCCGAAGGATTCAGCAGGTGCAGCGGCACGTAGACTGTATGCGGCTTCAGTGCGATCATGCCCTTTGTAATCTGTGAAAAGGACTGGATCTCCACGGTGTATACCGGCGTCGACCGGCTGCCGCGATACACCTGAGGAAGCGTCAGCGTCCCTTCCCGCCGGGTTGGAACCTGCCCCCGCACCGCAGAGAGCATGGACAGCGCGTCCCGCCGCAGGCCGTTGATTGCCGACGCCGACAATGTCAGTCCCGGTGTCAGCTCTACCTGCAATTCTTCGAGGTAATAGGGCGTGCCGCCGGTTTTTCCAAGGCGCTGCCGCAGCGCCTCCTGAGTCAGCGGCACAGTCCTTGCCAGCTCCGGCATCGGCCCCTGTACCGTCAGAGCATGCCCGTCATGATCCCAGACATGCAGCACCGACTCCATGCCGGGATACAGCTGAATCCGGAAGCCCACCGGAACCCGCTGTGTCTCTGCGTTTTCATAGGTGGCTCTGGCTCGCGCCATCAGGCTGCGGTCCGGCGCTTCCTCCTGCCGGGTGCCGAACATATGCGTCCCCTTCTGCCCGGCATAGTAGCCGTCGGTAAAGCCCTGACGGGAAAAGACCTTTTCCAGTTCCTTTAAAGCCTGAGGCGTAACCGGTCTGCCCAGCGCCGCATCCTTATAGATTTTTGTGGCAATGGCAACGTATTCCGCCCGCTTCATGCGTCCTTCGATCTTTACGCAGGCTACGCCCATTTCCTCCAGCTGCCGGAGATAGCCCACCAGACAGTTGTCCTTGAGGCTCAGGGGATAGCGGTTTTCCTCCCGGTCATAGCCGTAGTTGAGCCGGCAGGGCTGGGCGCACTGCCCCCGGTTGCCGCTGCGCCGCCCGATCATGGCGGAAAGATAGCACTGCCCGGAATAGCACATGCAAAGTGCGCCGTGGACGAACACCTCGATCTCAATGGGGCTGTTTTTGCAGATATACGCGATCTGATCGTGGCTCAGCTCTCTTGCCAGCACCACGCGGGTGATCCCCATCTCCGCCGCCCGGAGTACGCCGTCCAGATTATGCACCGCCATCTGGGTACTGGCATGGATGGGGACATCGGGCGCAAGGCTCTTTACCAGCTGACATACCCCAAGATCCTGCACCAGAATCGCGTCCACCCCGGCTCTGGAGGCCTCCAGAATTTCCGCAGCAGCGTTTTTCAGTTCCCGATCCAGCACCAGCGTATTGAGCGTCAGGTAGACCTTTACGCCCCGCAGGTGGCAATAGCTGACCCACTGCCGCAGCTGCTCGATCGTAAAGTTTTTGGCATTCATGCGGGCATTAAAGCTGCCGCAGCCCAAATATACGGCGTCCGCGCCATTTTGTACCGCCGCCACCAGCGCATCGCTGGAACCGGCAGGGGATAATACTTCTAGCATATCTCGTTCCTCACTGAAAGCGCCCGAAAACTGCCGTCAGGGCGCAGTATTTCTATTGTGAATTTATATTATACCACACTTTTGAAGTCCGGGAAACCCCCTGCGTTCGGGAAATAGCGGAATTTCAGCTATGCGCAGTGTTTTCCTGTCATTGTGCCGCACAGGTATGTTGGATTTGTTTCCGAATGGTTAATTTTCCGCGGAGATACGGCGAACTGCCTTTTTATTTGGAAAATCCATGCTATAATGACGTAAAGTTTTGCGGAACTCCCCGCAGCTTCCCCGGCGAACGCCGGAAGATTGGATGTGTTACTATGACAAATAAGAAACTGGCTCTGCTGCTTTCCGGTCTGATGCTGCTGAGCGCATGCGGCGCACCGCAGCAGTCCTCTGCCGCTGAGGCGGCTCCCACCGCAGCAGAGGCCGCCAGCAGCGCAGAGACGGAATCCGCCGCAGTGAACGCCGTTTCCGCTCAGATCACCCTCAGTGATGACGGCGTGAAGCTCAGCGGCAGCGGAGTCAAGGCCGACGATGCCGCTGTCACCATTACAAAGAGCGGCAGCTATGAGATCACCGGCACCCTTTCCGATGGGCAGATCATCGTGGATGCGGACAAGAACGCGGACATTACGCTGATCCTCTCCGGCGCTTCCATTTCCTGCTCCACCAGCGCCCCCATTTATGTCAAAGAAGCAGCTTCCGTAAATATTTACGCCGCGAGCGGCACGGAAAACTATGTCTCCGACAGCGATGGCTATGTACTGGAGGAGGGCGAGGATGAGCCGGATGCAGCGATTTTCTCCAAGGCCGACCTGAGCTTCTCCGGTGACGGTAAGCTGACCGTGGAGGGCAATTATGATATGGCCATCCACAGTAAGGATTCCCTGTTTTTCTACGACAGCGGCACCTATGAAGTGCTCTCTGCCGGGGACGGCATCAAAGGCAAGGACAGCGTACTGATTTCCGGCGCTGCCATCACCCTGAGCATCACCGCTGGAGAAGACGGCATTCAGTCCAGCAACAGCACGGACGCTTCACTGGGTACTGTCACCATAGAATACGGTACCGTCTCCATCACCGCCGGAAAGCACGGCATCAAGTCGGAAACCGCGTTGTCCATTCTGGACGGCAGTCTGACCATCGATGTTCAGGAGGACGGTCTGCATGCCGGAACCTCTGTCACCCTCGGCAGTGAGGACGGCAGTGCCGCCCCCACCCTAGACATCACCGCCCAGTGCGACGGCATTCAGTCCGGCACCGACCTCACACTGCTGTCCGGCAGCATTTCTGCGGTCACCGGCGGCGGCGCCGCCAATGCCCCAGAGCATGTGGAGGGATTCGGCTTCCCCGGCTGGTTCGACACACAGGAGGATTCCTCTGAGGAAACCTCCTCCAGCGCCAAGGGTCTCAAGTCCGGCGGCGATATGACCATCTCCGGCGACAGCGTCACGCTGGATTGCATGGACGACGGGCTGCACTGCACGGGCAAATTGACCATCTCCGATGAAGCGAAGCTGACCATTGCCTCCGGCGATGACGGCATTCATTCCGACGATACGCTGGACATCTCCGGCGGCACCATTGACATTACCCAGAGCTACGAGGGACTGGAGGCAGTATTTATCACCATTTCCGGCGGCGATATCACTCTGGTGGCCTCTGACGACGGCCTGAATGCCGCAGGCGGCAGCTCCGCTGACACTGATTTTGAATTCATGGGTCCTCCGGGCGGTGAAGGAACCGCTGAAACATTGGAGGATGCCAGCTATTACATTCTAATCACCGGCGGCACATTGAATGTGGATGCGGGGGGCGATGGTCTCGATTCCAACGGCGCATTCTTTATGCAGGGCGGCACGGTCATTGTCTCCGGCCCGGAGGACTCCATGAACGGTGCGCTGGACTACACCACCACCGGTCAAATTACCGGAGGCACGCTGATTGCCTGCGGTGCATCCGGCATGGCTCAGAACCTTGACAGCTCCTCCACCCAGTGCTCCCTGCTCTACAATCTGGGCGAAACCATTCAGGGCGGCACAACCGTCGCCCTCACTGACGCCAGCGGTACGGTACTGTTTGAGGCGGAGATGGCAAAGAGCTTTAGCAGCATCGTCATTTCCACCCCCGATATGCAGGTGGGCGAAACCTACACCCTTACCTGCGGGGATACGTCCGCAGACGCAGAGCTGACCGATACCATCACCGCCCTCGGTTCCGGCGGATTCGGTGGCTTTGGCGGCGGCTTTGGCGGCGGTCCCGGTGGACCTCCTCCCGGATTCTAATCTCATAGTAATTCGTGCCTGCTGCCCCCGGCGGCAGGCACGTTTCGATTCTGCCGGGCTTGACAGTCATCCTGTCATCCCGTAAGATAATAGAAAAAACAATGCCGAACCAATACTGGGGGCTTATTTATGGAAATCGAATATCTGCACGAATTCACCGTCATCGCCAATCTGGGCAGCTTTTCCCGCGCCGCTGAGGAGCTTTGCATTTCGCAGTCCGCCCTGTCCAAGCACATTGCCGCTTTGGAGCGGGAGCTGGACACGCCGCTGCTGATCCGAAACCCCCGAAATGTAGCGCTTTCCCCCGCTGGGGCGCAGATTCTCCCTATAGCAGCGGAAATTTTCACACTGGGCAACAAGATTCGCGTTGCCGCCGCCAAGGAAAGCCAAAAGGATCGTCATATTCTTACCATTGCCTCCATTCCGGTAATGGCTCAGTATAACATCACCGGTGCTCTGGCAAAGTTTCAGCAGCGCTATCCCCAAATCACACTGGAGGTGGCAGAATGCGAGCAGCACGATCTTGGTATCATGCTGCAAGATGGGCGCTGCTCTCTTGCCTTCACCCGGCTGAGCGGCGATGGGGATACCAATCTGGAATATCTCCCCTTTGCTCAGGATCATCTGGTTGCTGTGCTGCACCACAGCCATCCGCTGTCCGGCGCTGCCCAACTCCGGCTCTCTGACCTCAAGGATCAGCCGCTGTTATGTCTGGATCAACGCACCGGGCTTTACAGTCTCTGCACTCAGCTCTGTCTGCAGGCGGGCTTCCGGCCGAATTTTGTCTACACCGGACACCGCCCGGAAAATATCGTGGGGCTGGCGGCGCAGAATATGGGCGTGGCCCTTCTGATGCAGCGGCACACGGACTATATCCACCTCAAGGACGTTGTCACCATTGACATTGCCCCCCGCATAGAGAGCACGATCTGTCTGGTGCGGCAGCGGAATGCTCCGCCCAGCCGCATGGGGCAAAGCTTCTGGAACTTCGTAAAGGGTCTTGCCGCGCAGGAGTCTTAAGCCGAATATTCCCGCCAGGAATGGATCTACCGCAAAAGAGAATTGCACAGGATTCCTGCGGCTGATACAATAAACCTGCAATTGTCCCGGGTCTTCCTCCGGATTTCATAAAAACAACTTGTTTGGAGTGATTACGATGCAAGTACATGATCTTCGCAGCGCCCTTGCCCTGCTGGAGACAATGCCCGGTCAGCTGGTATCCACCGACGTAGCGGTCGATCCCGCCGCCGAGCTTTCCGGCGTTTACCGCTATGTAGGCGCAGGCGGAACCGTCATGCGTCCCACCAAGGTGGGCGGCCCCGCCATGATATTCAACAACGTAAAGGGGCATCCCGATGCCCGTGTTCTCATCGGCCTTCTAGCAAACCGTCAGCGGGTAGCCCGGCTGCTGGGAACCACCAAGGAGGATGTGGGAAAGCTCCTGTGCCGCTGCGCTCAGAATCCCATTGAGCCGGTGGTCACCGAGGAGCCCGCCCCCTGTCAGGAGATCGTACATCTGGCAACTGACCCGGATTTTGATCTGTACCGGCTGATTCCCGCCCCCACCAATACACCCAAGGACGCGGGTCCCTACATCACCATGGGCATGTGCTACGCCACCCATCCCGACACCGGTCTCAGCGATGTTACCATCCACCGGATGTGCATTCAGAGCAGGGATGAGCTGTCCATTTTTCTGATGCCCGGTGCTCGGCACATCGGTGCCATGGCAGAGCGTGCCACAGAGCTGGGGCGTCCGCTGCCCATTTCCATCTCCATCGGCGTAGATCCTGCCATTGAAATTGGTTCCTGCTTTGAGCCACCCACAACGCCCATGGGCTTCAATGAGCTGTCCATTGCCGGCGCCATCCGGAACACCCCGGTGGAGCTGCACAAATGCATCTCCATTGAAGAAAACTGCATTGCAAACGCCGAGTACGTCATCGAAGGCGAAATCCAGCCCGGTGTCAAGGTCGTGGAAGATCAAAACTCCCACACCGGCTATGCCATGCCGGAGTTCCCCGGCTATAACGGGCGCGCCTCCAACGAATGCTGGCTCATCAAGGTCAAGGCCGTCACCACTCGGAAGAACCCCATTATGCAGACGGTCATCGGCCCCTCAGAGGAGCATGTCAATCTGGCCGGCATCCCCACAGAGGCCAGCATCTATAATCTGATTGAAAAGGCGCTGCCCGGCAAGGTCACCAACGTCTATGCCCACCCCTCCGGCGGCGGCAAATACATGGCGGTGCTCCAGTGCCGAAAGACTGTCCATACCGATGAGGGAAAACAGCGTCAGGCTGCACTGCTGGCCTTTTCCGCTTTCCCGGAGCTGAAGCATGTGATTCTTGTGGACGAGGATGTGGACATTTTCGACAGTCAAGACGTGCTCTGGGCCATGAACACCCGGTTTCAGGGGGATCGGGATATCGTCACGATTCCCGGTGTGCGCTGCCACCCGCTGGATCCCAGCTCCAATCCCGCCTACTCCCCCTCCATTCCCGATATTGGCGTCAGTTGCAAGACCATCTTTGACTGCACCGTTCCCTTCCATCTGAAGGATCGGTTCCAGCGTGCCGAATTTCTGGAGGTAGACCCCAAGCACTGGCTGCCGGACTTTGATTTCTCCTGAGGGCGCCGCCATGACCATGGAACGACTGCTGATTGGCATCACCGGCGCATCCGGTGCGCCTCTTGCCTTGGAGCTGCTGCGTCAGCTCCAAGCACTCCCCAACGTGGAGGCGCATGTAATCCTGTCCCACTGCGGCGAGCTGACCCTCGCCCATGAGGCGGGGCTGTCCAGAGAGGAGCTGCGCGGGCTTTGCTTTCGGCTCTATGACAACGAGGACTACGGTGCAGGCCCCGCCAGCGGGAGCTTTGACACGCTGGGCATGGTGATCATTCCATGCAGCATGAAAACGCTGGCAGGGGTGGTCAGCGGCTACTGCGATACCCTGCTGCTGCGGGCGGCGGACGTTACCATGAAGGAGCGCCGTCCTCTGGTGCTGGTGCCAAGAGAATGCCCCTTCAGCACCCTGCACCTTCGGAATTTGACCACGGCCAGCGAATTGGGGGCAGATATCATCCCGCCGGTTCCCGCCTACTATAATCATCCCCAGACCATCGAGGATGTGAACCGTCAAATCGCAGAAAAGGTACTCTCCCGGTTTCATCTGGGTCAGGTGCCGGAATGGACGGGGATGCCGCTATGACGCTGACAACGACCATTCTGAACCGTACCGTCACCTGTACAGTCACCCCTTTGGACGACGGTATTCATGTGCTTTTGGCGGGCGGCGACAAGGGACATATCGGCGCAGTCTCCGTCTGCGATCCGGGCGCTGCCCCGGAAACCATGACCCTGCCGGGGCATAAAGAACAGTATATTGCCGTCCCATGGTCAAAGGCCATTGCAGATGCTGCCGGTCAGCGCTGCTGCACCGTCTGCGGCATTCACTATGATAACGCCACGCCCCAGCAGATCAGCGCTGTAATGGAGGGCTGCGACGGGCTGCTTTCTCAGCTGCTCACTCAGCTCCCCGATCTTCTGAAATAAAAACATGCGGCAGCTCCACAGCTCGGAGTTTGCCGCATGTTCTGTTTTTTATATTTATTTCTGAAACGTCCCCTGGGGCATTCCCATGACCTCCTCCACCTGCTGGGGCGGGGCGTCCTCTCCCCGGACAATCACGCCGGATCTCATAAGAACCGTCAGCAGAACCAGCACCAGAGCCGTCACGATAAAAGCACGCAGAACCAGCCTCTTGATACTGGCTTCTTTTTCGTGAGCCTTCATAGACAAATCCTCCTGTTTCCGCTGTATCCTGCCGCGGATGAATTACCGGGCTACATCATACACCAGATTTGCAGAGAAGGCAATGAAAAAGCTCAAAAGTTAACAGAATCTTAGTGGTTTTCGGGCATTTGAACAAAGTAGAGCCGCTCCGAGTCGGACCGTTCCGGGCAAAATTGAAAGCCCAGTGACTGGAACTCCAGCAGCTCCTCCGCCGTTTGCACGTTCCGTTCTGCCATAAATCGCACCATGGTTCCCCGCGCCATTTTGCAGAGCGTTCCCTTTTCCCGGAATTTTCCGTCCTTCACCGTACCAAAATATACGCTGACCCATTTCACATAGGCGGGCAGTCCCCGCCTTGCCGCGGTGCTGTACTCCTTGGATGCCAAGTTGATGACAAAATCATTGTCCCGTCCCAAGCTTGCCCCCAGCTTTTCGCCCCAAAACTGATACATGCTTCCGCAAAACTCCGGCTTAGCCTGCATCTCCAGCCGGTACGGCACAATGCCGTCCATGGGTCGAAGAACACCATAAAACGCCGACATAATTCGGAGATGTTCTTCCAAATAACAGTACTCCGCCTCTGTAAATGCAGCGGGTGCCATATGCCGGTATTGCAGCCCCCCGTAGGCAAAGAGCGCAGGCGTCAATTCCCGCTCCAACTCCATCTCCTGATAGCGCCGGTAATTCAGTTCCGCCAGCGCATCGCTGCACCCCAGCAGCGCCTTGAGCGCTGCGCCGTCATATTGCCGCAGCTGTGTCAGCAGGGTTTTGGTTTCCTCCAGAAATTCCGGCATTTCCGCAACCGGAAATGCGTCCGGATCACTTTGCATTGTCTTCGCCGGTGAAATGATGATTTTCATGCGTCCTCGCCTGTCTCACAGGGCTTTGCTTCCTGTACTTCCGTCTTCTTCTCACCAAAATCCCGTGTCAGCAGCCATTCGCAGATAAACGATATCACGATGCCCACCAAAAGTCCGGTTTGAGGATTGGTGATCGCCAGCACACCGCCGATGAGTCCCGCAACACCCCGCTGGGTATTGTTTTTGCAAAGCCCCAGCGCCACATAGAAGCAGCCGAAGGCCTGAATCATCAGGGTCAGGCTCATGGAGAGCGGCAGGATGGGACGAATCAGGGCCACCAACGGCAAAATCAAACAGCACACCCATTTCGTCACGTTAAAAGTGATACAGCCGCCAAAGAAGGAGTACATATTTTCCTTGCCGGTTTTATATCGTTCGCAGATGGTCACCATCATTGCCGACCAGAGGGGACCGGACAGGGTGACCGTGGGGCAGAACAGGCTCTGGATGATATTTCTCACGCCGCAGCAGATATTGGTGAGGTTGGGATTTACCTTTACATCCTCGTCAGTACGATACTGCTTGGCGTCCTCCAGAAACTCCGTGCCGGTAACAATGTCACCAAAGGAGATGATATAGGCCACCACCGCCATCACCGCCGCAGAGGAGATTACATGCCAGGATGGCAGCCCCAGTGCCGTCAGGCAGAAGTTATGGAACACATATTTCAGTCCCGGAATAGGATTGAAGATCACGCCGTCCGCCAGCACGTTCACCGGCGTGGAAATTTCCCCCGCCAGCATGCCAATCAGATAGGCCAGCAGCAGCGCCGGAACGAACCCGCACTTCGCCAGAAATTTAATGATCTTATGTCCGGGCTTTCCTTTCTGCTTGTTGAAGCCTGCGGAAAACAGCAGGAACAGCGCCGCCAGCACGCCCACGGAAAAGCTGATGGGGGAGCCGTAGAAGCCCATGCCGCCGTTTTCTACAGAAGCAAAGCCATACTTCCCGATGACCGCGGAAAAGCCTGCGCCAATGAGGATGCCCGCCTTCACGGACACCGGAACCTTGTGTACCAGCTTGGATGCCAGTCCCGTAACGCCCAGAATCAGATAGAGCAGTCCCAAAATCAGCTGTAGCATTACAAGTGCCTGAATCCGCTCCGTTGTGTTCTGGAACGTCAAAAGCCATGTGGTCACCAGCGGGATTGCCGGCGTGATCCAGCCGCCCACAATGGGGTCGCCTACGATGTTCTGGAATACATACAGCAGCTCATGAACACACACAATGGACAATGCCACGGAAAAGGGCAGCCCAAAAATATCCTGTAAATAGGCAACCGCAGATACGCCGGTAACAAATACCACCAGAGCCTGTATCATTTCCGGCAGTTCCCATGGAGCGTGTACAAATGGGATGCGGATGCGGAACATTCCCAGTTTCACGGAGGGCTGCTCCGCGCCTTCTGCCCTGTGGGCTGTTTTCGTCATGATTGCCATGGCCTCGCACTCCTTTATGTTGATTTTGTGAAGATATTGTGAACATTATCATATCATCCGTTCGGATACTTGTCAATTCTTCCAATACATATTCACCATAAAACACAGATTTACCGGAGTCGTTCCAGCCAGTCAGGGCATCGCCGCCCCATAGCCCTCAATGGTAGTGCTGCGCGCCGCATAAAGCCGATCCACTGCAAAAAAATCGCTGCCAATGCGCCAGTTTCCACCGTTCATTTTCACGCCAAATTTGTAGTACTTTCTTCCAATTTCAATAGTGGTAGCGTTATAGCTTCCCGTTGGATAAGACAGGGCATAGGGAACCCGTCCCGTGATCCGGGCAATATCCAGCTGGGACTGCTTCAGCTCTTCCTCCTGCTCCTCCGCGCTCAGCTCTGCCAGCGCGGGATGGTTCACGGTATGGCTCTGGATGGAAACCAGTCCGGAATCGCTCATTTCCTTTGCCTCTTCTGCGGTAATATCATGCTCCGTCCCGATGGAGGCGGTAATCACAAATACCGTGGCCTTCATATCAAATTCCTTCAGCAGCGGGAACAGCTCGGTATAGGTTCCGAGATAGCCGTCGTCAAAGGTCAAAATCACCGGCTTGTCATAGTCGCTAAGATGGGTCAGATCGGAGAAGAAAATGGTCTGGTAGCCGTGATCCTTGAGGTATTGCAGTTGCTCCCGCATATTGTCCGGGGACACAAACAGCGACTCAATGCCCCAGATATCATTGCCCACCTCATGGTACATCCACACCGGCACCGTTCTGCCCTGCGGGATCAGGCTGGTATCCGGCATCAGCGTCACATAGGCCGCAGGAACCGTGCCGTCCCAGAGGACATACAGTCCAGCCTGCTCTGCGCACTGCCGCAGGGGCAGCCAGTATTCCTCCGTCTGCCCCGTAAAATGAATGCAGGGTTTGTTTTCTTCGGCGGAGGCTTCCGCTTCCTCCGGTGCTGCCACGGTCAGGGAAATGGACGTTCCATCATATCCCGTCATCACCGCCGATGTCACGTCGGTCTGGATATTCAGCCAGGAATAGACCGACTCCAAATCGTTCTTATTTACATAAGCTGTCCCATCCACCAGAACCGACGGCAGCTCCACCCCGTCGGCAATCACCTTTGGCCCGGCAGGCAGCAGCTCAGTCAGAGATTGGGGCGGCTCCGGCGTTTCTGCCGCAGAAGACTCCTCTATGGACACAGCGTGCTCCTCGCTGCTGTTTTCCCGGTCAGAGGTCTGCGGCGTCGTGGTCATGGACGGCGCAGACATAACGCCCCACGCACTCGGCGTGGGCGCAGCTTCCGCGCTCCCAGACGGTTCCACCGCAGACGGCGCAGCGCCGCAGCCCGCCAGAAGCGCACAAATCATACATAATGCAGCCAGCTTTTTCATGGTTCTCCCTCCACTTTTCATGCTATCGTCTATATCTATGTAGACGCATTTTCTGTTCTAAAGGTTGCGCAGGCTCTCGCGGATTCAAAAAATTCACCGCAGCACGCCGCGCCACAGTGAATTCTTTGCAAATCAGTAAACCCCCAGCTTGCCGATATACCGGTCGATCATCTGGAGCTTTTCCGCATTGGCAGCTCCCACCCGGCGGCTCAGTCCCGCAGACAGGATCTCCATCACCAGCTGCACCCCCACATAGGAGTTGAAGAAGGTATTGGTATCCACATCCACCGTCAAAAGCACCGTGGCATACTGCGCCAGCGGCGCGCTGGGGCGATCCGTCACCACAATAATCGAGGCGCCAGCATCCTCCGCCAACTGCATGGCCTGCCGATCCATCTCTGAATACCGGGGGAAGCTGAACAGGATCACGCAGTCCTCCTTCCCAATGTCGCACATATGGTCGATGACATTGACAGAGCTTTCCCATGTGGGAATCACGTCCGACACCTGATGCCGCAGCAGCAGATTAAAATAGGACGCCACGCCAGTGTTGGCGCGGGATGCCACAATATATCTCCGTCGGGAATTCAGCAGCAGCTCAATGGCGGCGTCAAATGTCTCCTTGGGATTATTCCGCACCACCGACGTAATATTCGTCTCGGTATTCATCAGGAACTCCTGAATATAGTCCTCGTCATTGTGCGCCATACTGGCCTGCAGGCGCTCATAGGGTACTGCCACGGCAGAGGAGATTCGTCCCAGCCGCTCCGTATGGGATCTGCGCAGGCTTTTCTGAAAGTCCATATAGCCGGAATATCCCAGCGCCCGTGCAAACCGAATCACGCTGGCCTCGCTGACATCCAGCACTGCAGCCAGCTCTGTAGACGTCATAAAGCAGGCGTCCGTCTCATGATCCAGCACGTACTCTCCTATGAGTCGGCTGGTTTTCGTCAGCTTGGCATGCTTCATTGTCTCCCGCAGCTGCTCCATATCGCCATCCCCCTTTATCAAATTCCCTTCCATTAAATCATATTTTTTTGGAAATTGCAATGCTTCCGGACTGTTGGCGTGACGTTTCCCGTTTCTGCCCTGTGTCTTTTTGTGCAACGGTGTTATATTTTCCGAAATTATATTGCACTTTCGGAACTGTTGTTGTATAATGCCTTATGTTCCGAATACGAAACATTTTTAGGAAAGGATGGAACTATAAATGGGAACTGGTAAGTTTGTCACCGTCTATCCCGGCGTATGGACGGAACGGGAAAAACCCTATGCTGAGGAATATTTCGCCAAAATCAAAGAGCTGGAGGATCGCGGCCCCATCGACGTACAGGCGCTGATCTCCGGTAAGATTGAAAAGGGCACGCAGGGCTTCTCCAACGTGTTGGAAGTCAAGGAAGATATGATGCTCTACAACGCGAAGAAGTACGACCCTGACAATAAGCTTTACACCGATGATGCGTATGCAAAATCTCTGGGCTATGCCGGGAAGATTGCCATGCCAGCTTTTGCTGCCCATGATGATAGCTTTCTCACTGCCTTCAACGGCAAGGCACGTGATTTTCTCGCCGTTACCGGCCTTCACCACGAAATTGAGCAGCTTGCCCCTGTCTATGCAGGTGATACGCTCTATCTGGTCAAGGACAAGCTGGAGCTCGTTGACCTGACCCCCAAGGAGGGCAGCATCTACCGGAATCTGGTGCTCAAATGCACCGGCTCCGTCTACAACCAGAAGGGGGAAAAGGTTCTGGGTGTGATGTTCTCCGCAAGAGAAAATCTCAAGAGCTATGAGGATCCCGCTGATATGACCCCCGGCACCCGTGCATGGGAAAGCCCCGACTGGTGGACACGTCCCATTCACTGCTACACCGACGAGGATTGGCAGCAGATCTTTGACACATGGGCCAAGGAGGATTACCGCGGTGACAAGCCCCTTTACTGGGAGGATGTCAACGTGGGCGATATGCCCAATGTGACCATCGACGGCCCCATTCATGCCTCCTGCAACCCCACGCCTCCTTATGGCATGGCAGTGGGCGGCAGCCGCACCATGAAGGAGCTCTCTGACCCCGAGGTTCGCGCCAAGATGACCCGCGACCCCAAGTACGGCGTCTATGTTCCCGCAGATATGAAAGAGTGGGATCCGGAGGTTCCGCCCTATGACGATCCCCGCGCAAAAATGGGTCCCCCTCCCGGAGCCGGTGCTCCTCCCAAGGAGGAAAAGCGCTCCATCTTCATCAACTTCCTTGGCCGGGACTTCGCAATCCATCATATCAATAACTGGATGGGCTCCCATGGCTGGATTCAGAATATCCGCTGGGGCATTATGACCGATCCCACCGAGCAGGGCTTCTGCTTCCCCAAGAACACTGCCGTCTGCGAGATGATTGAGAAGATTCCCGCCATGGCCGGCAAGAAGTGCAACACCCACGGCCTCCAGTACGACGTCATGAAGATCCATTCTCAGGTCTATGACAAGTACGAAAAGGACGGAAAGCACTATGTAGAGCTGGGCTTCTGGATCACCACCATCAACGATGATGAGATTTATGAGGAGGGCGGCGCTACCATCGTGCTCCCCAGCAAGAACGCATAACGTCTCTTTCTTCTGGACTGTCGGTTCTCCGGCAGTCCAGAATTTTTCTTTCCCATTGCAATTCCGCTTCGTTTCTGCTATGATATAATTCGTCATCTAATTATTAAAGGGTGAATGAATTATGTCAACTCAAGGTAAGTCCTTTATCAACGATCTGACAGAAGGCTCGGTTGCACGGAAGCTCTTATACTTCGCTTTTCCGTTTATGCTCTCGAACCTGCTGCAAACGGTCTATAATCTGGTAGATATGTCCGTGGTGGGGCATTATATGGGCTCCGCCGGGCTTTCCGCCGTATCCACCGGCGGGCGGCTGGTGGATCTTTTGACCTTTGTCTGTACCGGCTTCTGTACCGGCGGTCAGATTCTGCTGGCGCAGCAGGTGGGCGCCAAAAAGCATCAGGAAATGCAGAAAACCATCGGCACGCTGTTTTCCTTTACCATGCTTTCCGCCGTGGTGCTGGGTCTGCTCTCCATCGTATTCCATAATGACCTGCTCCGGCTGCTGAACACCCCGGAAGCAGCCTTTCAGGAGGCCGCCTCCTATATGGTGATCTGCAACAGCGGCTGCATCTTTATCTTCGGCTATAACGCTCTGTGCTCCATTCTCCGGGGCATGGGAGATTCCAAGCGTCCTCTGGTGTTCGTCGCCATTGCCTCGGTGATCAATCTGATCCTCGATTTGATCTTTGTGGCAGGGTTCGGACTGGGCGCCGCAGGCGCCGCTGTGGCAACGGTGATCTCTCAGGCGATCTCGTTCCTGTCCGCGCTGATCTATCTGATCGTCAAGCGGGAATCCTTCGGGTTCACCTTCTCCCGGTCTACGCTGAAAATCCACGGTCCCACCCTAAAGATACTGACCAAGCTGGGCGTTCCTCTGGCCTTCCAGATGGCGGCAATCTCCATCTCCATGCTGTTCGTCAACTCCTTTGTCAACGCCTATGGAGAAGCGGCCTCGGCGGTATATGGGGCAGGACTGAAGCTCCAGAACATTCCCTCCATCATCACTCATGGCATGTCCACCGCCAACGCCTCCATGGTGGGGCAGAACATGGCGGCAGGCCGTCCGGATCGGGTAAAACAGTCCGTCCATACCTGCTTTATCCTCAACGGCACGGTCTATGGGATATTCATTCTGGGCTGTCTCCTGTTCCCCCGGCAGATTTTCACGATCTTCACCACCGATGAGGCGGTGCTGGCGCTGGCGCCCACCTATCTGCGGATCTCCTGCATCGGTTTTGCCGCCTCGATTTTCAATTCCAGCTTTAACTCCGTCATCAACGGCATCGGCTTTACCGCTCTGTCCATGGCAATTGGTCTGCTGGACAGCGTGGTAGCGCGAATCTCCCTGAGCCTGCTGCTGGGCATCACGCTGGGCATGGGGCTGAACGGCTTCTTCCTTGGTCATGCCCTTGCCATTTGGGTCACGGCGCTGATGGCCTTTGGCTATTACCTCTCCGGCAGATGGGAGCACCATAAGCTGGCGGTACAGAAATAATGAAATCATGCAAGGACGGACGCATTCACCGTGGAATGCGTCCGTTTTTGCGTTATCTCGATTTGCGCTTTTCCTCGTAGAGCCGAATGGTTTTCCGGCTGAGGCCGGTGGACTTGCAGACTTCTTTTAGCTTCACGATCTTTCTTCCCCTCTCCTAAAATGCTACCGTGTCTCTCGATCCCAGCCCATGCGCTGAACCCAGGCCGCTTGCTCCCGCCGGTAGCGCCATCGTGCGATTCCTGCCCATAGACCGCCGCTGATGGCAAATACCAGCCATGCCTGCCAGAAAAACCGCATCCCCATGGCGTATAGGCAGGCCACACCGAAGGCGCAGAACGTCAAGGCGGTAATGGGAATCTGCACGACTTTCAGCCATATCGGTTCCTTCTGGGGTGCACGATCCTTCACGGGCTGCGTCTCTGTTGCCAGTTTTCGTGTCTCGTCCAGCATCGCCTGACTCCGAGTCTTAAAGACCCAAGGCCAGAGCAGCGGCTTTCCATCCATCAGCAGCATGGTATCCTGTATGGAAACCCGCGGCGGACGCTGCTCCTGCGCATCCAGATATCGAAACTTCGGCTTGATATCCGCCTGAGGCAGCGGCATATTCTCCGCTTCCTTCATCCCGTGAGACAGCTCCGCCACGCTTTTCACCTGCTCCGGGTCAATGGCCCTCGCCGCCGACAAAAGCTGCCGCAGGGTCTGCTGCTGAGCCTCCAGCCACTGGAGATACTGTGGGAAAATCTCCCCGATGGTCTCCGGGTTCTGCTGCATCCGTGCAATCTCGTCCATGGTGAACCATGCCCGGCGCAGGGTGGCAATCTCCCGCAGCTGTTCTATGTCCTCCGGGGTGTACTCCCGGTACTCCCGTCCGTTCCGGTATTCCTTGTGCGGCACCAGCAGACCCTTTTCCTCATACAATCGGATGGTCTTACGGGTCAGGCCCGTGGACTCGCAGACCTCTTTCAGCTTCATTCCGGTTCCCCCTTTCCTGTTCCAGCTTCATTTTACCCTTGGCCCCAGGGGCCATGTCAAGCGGAAATCAAAAAAAATACCAAAATTATGGCGAAATGCGCAAAGGGAAGCTCCGTGCATTCCTGCCGTGAGCTTCCCTCGGAATTCTATTCAAGTCGAATCCGCAGCGGTTACGCCGAAAGAGGGCAAATATCCGCAACATGGATCCGGTTTGCCGCCTCCACAGCATCCGCAAAATTGTCATACTCCGCATTCGCCAGCTCGCCCGCCTCCAGCGCCTCAGCATCCGCCTCCGCTGAGGCGGCATAGGCCGCCGTGCCGTGGTCGGACAGGATATCCTGAGGCATCCAGTTCTCCTGCTTCTGATAGGAATCATAGCGCAGCAGCTTCCAATCGCCATCTTCCTTGACCAATACGGCAGTCATTTCCGTATTGCCTGCACAGCACTGAATCCAATAATCGCCGCCCTCCGTTTCCGAAATCCACTTATTATACAGCGTTGCAGTCAACTTTAGGGTAGCTTCCGTCTTCTCGGAATTAAACTCTAAATTGTGAACTTGATAGTCCAGCACGCCGCCCTCCAGCCGATAAAATGTTTCATCCACATAGGATTCCCGCAGCATCGTCTCATTCCAATCCTTATATTCCTCCCGGCATACATTGTCCAGGGCATAATAGCGATCCACCTCGGCATTATAGGCATCAAGCTGCGCCTGAATTTCCGCATCCGTCAGCTGCGCCGTTGTGCCGTTCTCCGATACATAAGCCCCCAGCGCCAGCTGGACATTTTTTGCACCAATCATCGCCTCATACACGGCTTCTACTTCTCCCCGGCTCGCCGCTGCATCCAGAATAAACAGCAGGACCACCGAGACAAGTACCATAGACAGGGCTGTGATCGTAACGCGCTTCATTTCGGTTCCTCCTTTTCCGCAGGTCGGGGACGATCTATTTTAGACCGTCAATTGAGAGCTTCATTCGTTCCGGCAAGGCACCCATGTGACCGTTTTCACGGCATTTCACGATTCCATCATAGCATCTGTTTCATTTTATGTCAATGGTATCCAGCAGCAATTTGCACCGTTCTGCACCGTCCCTGTTTTTCTTCTTTCAAAAGTCCCCCAGATGTGATAAAATAAATGAAATGACAGGATTGCGTAAAAATCGACACAGAACCGGAGGTTTTTATGGAGCTTGATCCCAAGGCCCTCAGCGACGACGGCTATATCATTGACCAGCGTCAAACGGAGTCGATCTCCTTCGGCGGCTGCCCTTCCAGCAAAAACGGCTGCGGCTGGATCGCCGCCTATAACTTTTTGAAAGCACTGGATCGGGCCCCAGACCCGGATGTGCTGCTCCATCGGCTGGAGCGGACGCTGCTGCCCGGCGGGCGGCTGGGGCTGAATTTTTTTGCCATGGTTTATGAACTGCGCCATCAGGGGGTGCCGCTGGAATTTGCCCTGCGCCCCTTCCACGCTCAGGAGCTTGCCCGGAGCAGCCGGGCAGGTATTGTCTTTTACCGCGCCGGGAAGACCAATCACTTCGCCGCATTTTCCCGCCAGCCAGACGGCAGACTGCGATTTTTCGGCGCAGTCCCCGGCTATGCCCATCACACCATCTCTATGGCGGAGTTTTATTGGGATTATGTAAAGTTCCCGCTGACCCTGACCATCACCGCAAAATAACATGGGCAGCCCCAGTCCGGTGCTGTCCCGAAAAAAGGATGTAATCACCCCATGGAATATCCAAATCTGGAGCAGGACTTCCGGGAGATCCCGGAATCCATTGTCCGCAGCATGGCGACCAGACTCACCGACGGTCTGGAGCAGTGCGGCCTATACTACCGGCTATTTACCCGAACCAAAACCGCTGCTTCCACCCGCGCAAAGCTCAATGTGAAAAACTATCAGGACGGAAAACGGATGCAGGATCTCTTTGGCATCCGGATTGCCGTCTATTTTCAGGACGATCAGGCGCTGTGCCGCCGGATCATCGAGGATCGGTTCTCCGTGGTATCCATTACCGAGGACCGCCCGGACGCCGACACCTTCAGCCCCACCCGGCTGAATTTTATCTGTAAGCTGCCCATGAGCTGCCGTCAGGAGTTGCCCAGTGCCATCTATGACAACTACCCCATTGATACCACCGTGGAGATCCAGCTGCGCACTGTCTTTTCCGAGGGCTGGCATGAGGTGGAGCACGACCTCCGGTACAAGTCCAAAGCCGACTGGGCAGGAAGCGCTGATCTGAGCCGTGCTCTCAACGGTATCTTTGCCACGCTGATCACCTGCGACTGGTCCATGCTCAATATCTTTGACAAGCTCTGTGACCGGAAGTACCGGGAAAAGGACTGGACGGCGATGCTGAAAAACAAGCTCCGGGTTCATGTAGAGGAGCAGCCCCTTGCTCCGGCGCTCTGCCGGCTGCTGGATCAGCGTCCTGACCTTGCAGCCGAGCTGTATCAAATCGATCGGTTCAGCGTCTTGGACTTTCTCTCAGACAGTCGTTTCCACGGCTTTCTGCTTACACTGGACAATCTGGTGTTTCTGACCAATGCGCTGGTAATCCACAACCCGGAAATCACCGCCATGACACCACCGGAGTTGCTGCTCAGCATCGATGACTGCGCCCGGAAGCGCTGAATCGAAACATTTTTCCCCGGCCATTTCCCTGTATTTTTATTCATACCGCCGATTTTCGCCTGCCTGCACAGTTTTCTGTTGTATGCAGGCGATTTTTGGAGTATAATCCTACCATATCAATAAGTTAGCCACATCAAATAATATTGCCTCTGCCAAGGCAGTAAGGCAATTCACATGAAAGGGAGTCCGATTCCTATGTATGAAACAATGATAGATACCATCGGCGCAGTTGCCGCTGTTGATCCTGAGCTGGGCGCTGCCATGAACCGTGAGCTGCACCGTCAGCGCCAGAACATTGAGCTGATCGCCAGCGAAAACATTGTATCCCCGGCGGTCATGGCCGCCATGGGTAGCATTCTTACCAACAAATACGCTGAGGGCTACCCTGGCAAGCGCTACTACGGCGGCTGCATGTATGTAGACGAGGTAGAGCAGATCGCCATTGACCGCGCCAAGGAGCTGTTCGGTGCTGCCTATGCCAACGTACAGCCCCATAGCGGTGCGCAGGCCAACATGGCGGTTTACTTCGGTCTGCTCGATTTGGGCGATACCGTTATGGGCATGGATCTCAGTCAGGGCGGTCACCTGACCCATGGCAGCCCGGTCAACATGTCCGGCAAGAACTATCACTTTGTCTCCTACGGTGTCAACGAGCAGGGCTTCATCGACTATGACAAGATGGCCCAGCAGGTCGCCGAGGTCAAGCCCAAGCTGGTGGTTGCCGGCGCCTCCGCCTATCCCCGTGCCATTGATTTTGAGCGCATTGCGCAGATCGCCCATGACAACGGCGCGCTGCTGATGGTGGACATGGCGCACATTGCCGGTCTGGTGGCGGCGGGCTATCATCAAAGCCCCGTCCCCTATGCCGACGTGGTCACCACCACCACCCATAAGACCCTCCGCGGCCCCCGCGGCGGTCTGATTCTCACCAATAACGAGGAGATCTCCAAGAAGATCAACAAGGCCATCTTCCCCGGCACGCAGGGCGGCCCGCTGGAGCACGTGATTGCCGCAAAGGCCGTCTGCTTTGGCGAGGCGCTGAAGCCGGAGTTCAAGGAATACGGCAGAAAGATCATTGAAAATGCGCAGGCTATGGCAGAGGAGCTGCTGGCCCGCGGTGTAAAGCTGGTATCCGGCGGCACCGACAACCATCTGCTGCTGGTGGATCTCACCGATGAGGAATGCACCGGCAAGGAGCTGGAGCACAATCTGGACGAGGTGCATATCACCGCCAACAAGAATACCGTTCCCGGTGAAAAGCGCAGCCCCTTCGTCACCTCCGGTCTGCGGCTCGGCACTCCCGCCGTTACCACCCGCGGCATGGGTGTTG
Source organism: uncultured Eubacteriales bacterium (assembly GCA_905202605.1). GTDB lineage: Bacteria > Bacillota > Clostridia > Oscillospirales > Oscillospiraceae > HGM13006. The sequence goes on along the minus strand of CAJKSU010000001.1, from coordinate 8,822 downwards.
CAGAGATGAAGGAAATTGCCGACTGCATCGCCGACTGCATCTTCCACTTCGACACCAAGAAGGATGAGATTACCGCCCGCGTGGATGCGCTTACCGCAAAGTTCCCCCTGTACGAATAAGCAATTCGCAGACAGGCGGCCCGAAAACGCTTCGGGCCGCCTGTCTTTATGTCTGATTCAGGATTTTTCCGCTTCGCTCTGCCGATTCTGCTCCAAAATCGTCTCGATCCATTGGGGCGGCGCACCGGCCTGCTGGCTGTGATAGATCTCGTCCGCAATTTCTGGGGTAATGGCGGTATAGTCTCCGTCTGCGGCGCGGACAAACTTCAGCAGCCAATCGCCGTCCGTCCCCGAAACCGTTCCGAAAAAGTAATAGCAGTTGCAGTTGATATCATATCCCACAATCGTTACCGCCGCATCCGCAGGAATGGCGGCGCGGTTCTCTGCCCCGATCTCTCCATACTCCGCCGGAACGTAGGTCACCCCGTCGATCACCGGCGTTTCCAGATCCACTCGCTGCAATTCGGCAATTTCATGGGGCTTATCCTTCCACACCGAATAGCCCAGCCAGAGGGCGTACAGGGTGATTCCCACCAGAATGATAGAAACCACGCCAAGAACATATTCGAGTCTTTTGTTCGATCTTTTTTCGTGGTTCAATATTGACCTCCTTAGCTAATAACAAACGATGCACCAATAACACTATCATCACCTAGGTGGAAATTTGAGCAAACATATTTACTCTTTGTTGTTGTGAATATTATTTTCTATTGGCAATTCCAGAATACCATATTTGCCCTCAATCAGCAATTGTCGCACCATACAATAATATCCACTGTTTTTGTGTGTTATATATATTTATTTGAATTCCCCCCCTATATTTAGTCTAAAACTGACAACCCCAAGCAATTGAGATTGTCAGTTTTAGGGCAATACCGCACAATTCGACAAGAGAGTTTGACGAGAGAATTTGCGTCAGAAAAAGGTGGAAAACCGCCGGAATACTTTGTGTATTGCAAGGTTTTCCTAACGCATTTCTGGCGGAAAGGCTCCGTCAGAATCCGCAGGCGCAATTGTACGATGTTGCCTTAGCAATACCAATATAGTTTTCCTTATTTCAGCACCACGCAGTCCTTCCCCAGCAGCTCCCGCAGCTCGTCCAGCAGCAGTTCTGCCGCAAGGCAGGCGGTACCCATTCGCTTCTTGCTATCCGCAAAAAACAGCACTGTTTTTGTTTGTCCGGGGAACATCTTGAGGATCGGCTTGAGCTTCCGGAATTGCCGCCCCTCCATGTTCTCCAGCTTTAGATACAGGGTCTGTCCAGGCTGGGCAATGGAACGGATGGGACGGCGATCCTGCACCGGCTGTGCCTCCGGCGACAGCCCCAGCGCTGCATCCTCCAGCGGAATGGCGCTGTCCGTCATCAGCTGGGGTTCCTTTTCGTCCCGCGCGGAGATGCGTCCCTTCACCAGCACGGCGCTGTTTTCCTGTAAGCAGCTGCCGTACTGCCCCAGCACTCTGGAAAAGCACAGCAGCTCCATAGCGCCGGTATCGTCCTCCAAGGTGATATAGGCCATCAGCGAGCCATTCTTGGTGGTCTTGCTCTTTACCTTGGTGACAATGCCCGCCACCGCGACCTGCTGACCGTCCTGATAGCGCCCCGGCTCCTCCCCGGAGAAGGACTCCAGAATATCGCCAACAGGCACTACCCCGGCCTTTTTCACGCTCTGGCGGTATTCATCCATGGGATGCCCGGACAAATACAGGCCGGTGGTTTCCTTCTCCAGCTGCATTTTCTCCCGCGCGCTCAGCTCCGGAATGTCCGGCAGCGGCACGGAAACCGGTGCAGCAGTCTGAGTTTCCACTAAATCGAACAGCCCCAGCTGTCCATCCACATTGTTTTTCTTAGCGTCCGCCACTGCGCTCATGACCATTTCATAGACCCGAAGCTGCTGGCTGCGGTATGCGCCAAAGCAATCCATGGCGCCGCATTTGATGAGGTTTTCCACGGTGCGCTTATTGAGATCCGTTCCGCTCATTCGCTGGCAAAAATCCTCCAGTGAGGTAAACGGCCCGTTTTCCTTCCGCTCCCGCATGAGATTCGCCACAAAGCCCATGCCGATGTTCTTCACCGCGCCCAGGCCAAAGCGAATGCCTTCGTTGGTAACGGTAAACTGATCGTCCGACTGATTTACATCCGGCGGCAGAACCGCAATGCCCAGCTCCCGGCATTCCCCAATGTACTCGGAGATCTTGGTGGTGCTGTCCAGCACCGAGGTCATCAGCGCCGCCATATACTCCCGCGGATAATGGCACTTGAGGTAGGCCGTTTCATAGGCCACCTGAGCATAGCACACTGCGTGCGCCTTATTGAACGCATAGCTGGCAAAGTCCAGAATCTGATCGTAGATCTCATTGGCAGCCTTTTCCGGCACCCCCTTTGCCACAGCACCGGAAATTCCCCGCTCCGGGTCGCCATGCACAAAGGTCTGGCGTTCCGCTTCAATCACTGCCTGCTTCTTCTTGGAGATTGCCCGTCGGATATTATCCGCCTGCGGCAGGCTGTAGCCGCCCAGAGAGCGGAAAATATCAATGACCTGCTCCTGATATACCATAACGCCGTAGGTGACCGACAAAATTGGCTCCAGCGCAGGGTCGGTATACTTCACAGACTTGGGATTGTGCTTGCTTGCAATAAACTTCGGAATGCTGTCCATGGGGCCGGGGCGATAGAGGGACACAATAGCGGTAAGATCCTCTATGCTCTGGGGATGCAGACTGACGCACACCCCGGTCATGCCCGTGGACTCCATCTGAAACACGCCGGAGGTTCTGCCTGCGGAGATCATTTGATAGGTAGCCTCGTCCCCATCAGGAACCGTATGGATATTGAACTCCGGTTCCCGCCTGTGAATCAGCTTTTCGGCGTCGTCAATCACCGTCAGGTTGCGGAGGCCCAAAAAGTCCATTTTCAGGAGACCCAGCTCCTCCACAGTGGTCATAGTATACTGAATGACCACCGTATCATCGTTCTTGCTCAGGGGGACATAATGGTACACCGGCTCCTTGGTGATGACCACCGCCGCCGCATGGGTAGAGGTATTCCGAGGCATGCCCTCCACGCCCATGGCGGTATCAATGAGCTTCTTCACCTTGGGATCCGCATCATACCGCTCCTTCAGCTGGGGAGAGAGCTTCAGCGCCTCCGCCAGTGTGATGTTCAGGGTCCCCGGCACCAGCCGCGCCACCTGATCCACCTCGCCGTAGCTCATGCCCAGCGCACGCCCCACGTCCCGCACTGCGCCCTTGGCCTTCATGGTGCCAAAGGTGACGATCTGGGCCACATTGTCCTTGCCGTATTTCCGGGTGACATAGTCAATGACCTCCTGCCGCCGATTGACGCAGAAGTCGATATCAATATCCGGCATGGTCACGCGTCCGGGATTCAGGAAACGTTCAAAATACAGGCTGTATTTCAGCGGGTCAATGTCCGTAATATACAGGCAGTAGGATACCATACTGCCCGCTGCGCTGCCGCGTCCGGGTCCAACTGGAATGCCGCTGCGTTTGGCATAGTCCACATAGTCCGACACGATCAGAAAGTAGTTCACAAAGCCCATCTTCCGGATCATTTCCATCTCATAGCGGAGCTGCTTTTTCTCCTTTTCTCCTCCCTGAGGATAGCGCACCGCAAAGCCGTCCCAGCAGAGCTTTTCAAAGTACTGGTCGTTGGTGTAGCCCTCCGGCGGGAAGAAATCCGGCAGATGATAGTTGCCGAACTCAAATTCCACATTGCAGCGATCTGCAATTCTCTGGGTATTTTCCAGCGCCTCCGCATCGCCGGGGAACAGCGAGGTCATTTCCTCCTCACTTTTGATGTAGAATTCCTGTGTCTCAAACTTCATTCGTCCGGGGTCATCCACGGTTTTCTGCATCTGGATGCACATCAGCACATCCTGCATGGCCGCGTCTTCCTTCCGGATATAATGAGCGTCATTGGTTGCCACCATGGGAAGGCCGGTTTCCCGTGCGATGCGCCGAAGTCCGCGATTCACCGCAGGCTGAAGCTCCAGCCCGTGGTCCTGCATCTCCAGATAGAAATGCTCCGGCCCGAAAATTGCCGCCATGCGCTGGGCAGCTTGCAGCGCCCCCTCATAGTCATCCTGAATCAGCTTTTGGGGGATCTCTCCTGCCAGACAGGCCGACAGGGCGATCAGTCCCTCGTGGTACTGCTCCAGCAGCGCATAGTCTACCCTCGGCTTTCCATAAAAGCCGTTAAGGTACGCCTGAGACACCATATAGCACAGGTTCTGATAGCCTGTCATGTTTTCACACAGCAGTACCAGATGATGGTTGTCGTTGTCAATGCCATGCACCCGGTTTTCCCGGTCTCTGGGAGCTACATATACTTCACACCCAATGACTGGCTTAATCCCCTCCGCCTTTGCCGCCTTATAGAAGTCGATGACACCATACATTGCCCCGTGATCGGTCACGGCAACAGCAGACTGTCCCAGCTCCTTTACCCGTCCCATCAGCTGCTTGATCCGGCACGCGCCGTCCAGCAGACTGTATTCCGTATGAACGTGAAGATGCACAAATGCCACAGATGTCCCTCCTTCCCCGTTTACCGTTCCGCCGCTTTGGCCGCATCGGCAGCGGCGCGGCGCCGCAGAAACCGCTCCGCCTCACGGAGCGTAACCCGGTCATTTTCAAAAGTCAACGCCCGCAGCGCATCATAATACCCCAGCACCAGCACCTTCAAAAACTCCTCCGGGTTCTGATGTGCCTCCTGATGGGAATAGTGCGCCAGAAAATAGGCCACACGCTTGTCGTTCCCGTTGGGCATATGGTAGGTCACCACCCGCCGAAAGCCCGGAATGAGCTGCGTTTTGACGCATGTCTCCTCCCATATCTCCCGTACCGCCGTTTCCCGCTCGGATTCACCCCGTTCCATATGTCCCTTTGGCAGCCCGATATAGCCGCCCTTCACCAGCACATAGCGCCGCTGGTTTTCCTTTTCTGTGTATACCACAGCGCCGCAGGAGCGCTCTAACATAAGTATCTATCCTTCCGTACAGCTCAGTTCTATCAGCTTTCGCATCCGATGACTCATCGCTGGCTTGCTCAGTGGCGGAGCCGCCATAGCCGCCAGCTCGCTGAGCGTAGCCTCCGGGTTCTCCTCCCGTAGCCTTGCCGCGTCTCGCAGCTTCTCCGGCAGGCTATCCATTTTTCCGCTGTCCCGGAGCCGCCGAATGGCGATCAGCTGCTGCTGCGCCGCGTCCACCGCCTTGCCCAGATTCGCCGTATCGCAGTTGCAGCGGCGGTTTACACCGTTGCGCAGCTCCTTTTCCATCTTCGCTTCGATGATCTTCATGGCGCACACCGGTGCGCCGGCAGCAGTGAGGAAATCTACGATCATGTCGCTTCGCTTAAAGTATAAAATCCGGCTGCCGCTCCGCTGAGCGTCCATGGGAGAAAAGCCCATCTCCAGCAGCAGCTGATAGGTTTCGTCCCCGACCTTCTGGTGGGAGGTGACCAGCTCCAGATGATATCGTTTGTCTGGATCAGTCACACTGCCCCCTGCCAGAAATGCCCCCCGCATAAAGCTCTGACGGCAGCAATCCCCCTCCAGCAGGCCAAAGTTCACATGGAGTGCCAATGCCTCGTGTTCCTGCCCGTAGGCAGAGAAGATGTCATCGAGTTTTTCGGGATCGTCAATCACAAATGTCATTTTTCCCGGCTGCTCCAGCGAAGGGAACTGATCAAACTCCAGTCCAAAGGTGCGCCGGAACAGCCGGGGCAGCAGCTCCGCAAAGCTCTTGCTCTCCGTGACTACCTTGATTTCCTGTTTGGAGCAGGTGTTACAGTACATGAGAATGCCATAGCACTCCGCAATACGGCAGCAACGTTTATCCGGCAAAATCCGGCATAGCTCATTCCGCACTTCTGATGCAAAGGACATCCCTGCACCTCCTATTCTCTCCGTCCGTTCCGGCGGCCTCTCCGCCTGCTCTGTCCGTTCCAAATTCCCATGATCGCCGCCGCCAGCAGTCTTGGATCATGCCGCGCATATTCGCACTGACTACTGAGCAGCGGTGCCGTATAGAGCCTCACCCCCAGTGCCTCTACCTGCTCCCGATCCACCGCCATTACGTCAGCGCCCTCCCGAAGGTATTCCTCCTTCAGATGCTCCGGAACCGGACTGGAGTTCGCAAGGCAGCCGTCCACCATGCCTTTGGTTCCATGGCGCAGCAGCTCCCGCAGGTGATCTGCCGCAGTATAGCCCTCGGTCTCCCCGTCCTGAGTCATGAGATTCATCACCATAAGCTTATATGCGCCGGACTGCTCCACCGCCTCGGTGATACCGGATACCAGAAAATTCGGGATGATGCTGGTGTACAGGCTTCCGGGGCCGATGAGGATAAGATCTGCCCGCCGAATCGCCTCCAAGCTCTCCGGGAACGCGCTGGGATGCTCCGGCGTCAGCACCACCCGGCGAATACGCTTTCTGGTGTCCTTCTTATGATAGAATATCGCACTTTCTCCAAATACGGTGGATCCATCCTCAAACTGCGCCTGAAGGTGAATACTCTCCTCCGTCACCGGCAAGACCCTGCCGGTGATTGCCAACACCTCACCCATCTGGCGTACCGCCTCGGCAAAGCTGCCGCAGATGCCGTTCAACGCCGCCAGCAACAGATTCCCGAAATTCTGCCCCTCCAGAGAGCCTTCCTGAAACCGATAGGTCATCAGCTGCTCCATCACCGGCTCGGTATTGGCGAGGGCCAGCACACAGTCCCGCGCATCGCCGGGAGGCAGCATGCCCAGATCCTGCCGCAGCATACCGCTGCCGCCACCGTCGTCCGCCATGGTCACAATGGCGGTAATATCTCTGGAATACCGCTTGAGCCCCCGCAGCATGGTAGACAGCCCATGACCGCCGCCAATAGCAACGATCCTTGGCGCGCCGCCGGGAGAATACAGGCGGATTTCCTCCTCCTGCTGGAGGTTCATCCGGCTATCCACGGGCAATGTCCCGATGGTTGACCACAGTGGGGTAGCCACGCTTCATCACAAAATCGCCGATCTCCTTTGCCACCGCCACCGAGCGATGCCGACCGCCAGTGCAGCCCACTGCGATTACCAGCCCCGTTTTGCCCTCCTCAAAGTAGAGCGGCAGCGTATAGGCCAAAAGATCCTCCAGCTTCTGCAGATAGTCCTGAGTCTGCTGATAGGAGAAGATAAAGTCCCTGACCTCTGGGGTCAGCCCGCTTTTGGGCTTCAGCTCTGCAATATAATAGGGGTTGGGCAGGAAGCGCACATCCAGCACCAGATCCGCGTCCAGCGGAATGCCATACTTAAACCCAAAGGACAGGATATTCACCACCATTGCCCGCTTGGGCTGCTCCTCAAACAGTCGGATCAGCTCACCGCGCAGCCGTGCGGTGGACATGGAGGTGGTGTCAATGATAAAGTTCGCTCTGGCCCGTACCTTGCTGAGCAGCTGCTTTTCCTTGACCACCGCTTCCGCCAGCGGCGTTCCGTCCTTGCTGAGAGGGTGGGAGCGCCGCGTCTCCTTATAGCGTTTGATGATAGCATCTGTCTCTGCCTCCACATAGACAATGGAATACTTGCAGCCCATGGCGTCCAGCGCATCCAGACTGGTGAGCAGCCCGTCAAAGTTCTGCCCCGCCCGAACATCGCTGACCAATGCTACCCGGTCGAACCGTCCGGTGGTTGCCAGACACACCTCCGCGAATTGCGTAATCAGCTCCGGCGGGAGATTGTCCACGCAGTAATAGCCCAGATCCTCCAATGTGGACGCAGTCCGGCTTTTCCCCGCGCCGGACTGCCCGGTAACAATTAAAAAGCGCACGGCTTCTGCACCTCCAGTATTCTGACCTCCGGCTCCAGCCGAATGCCGGTGTTCTCCTGTACCTTATCCTGTATTTTTCCCATCAGTGCCAGCACATCCCGGCTGGTGGCCCGTCCCCGGTTAATCACAAAGCCCGCATGCTTCTCCGACACCTGTGCGTCGCCAATCCGCAGCCCCTTGAGTCCGGCCTCTTCAATCATCGCCGCTGCATAGCCTGTTTTCGGGCGTTTGAACGTGCTGCCCGCAGACGGGAATTCCAGCGGCTGAGAGGTGCGGCGGCGGTTCATCAGCTCTGCCATTTTCGCACGGATCTCCTCCCGGTTGCCTTTTTTCAGCTGAACCGTGGCGGAGAGAATCACCAGATCCTCCGACATGAATCGGCTGTGTCGATAGCTGAGTTCCAGCTCTGAGGCCGGAAGCTCCAGAAGATTGCCCATGCAGTCCATAGCAGTTACACCGGTCACCACCTGACACATTTCGCCGCCGTATGCACCTGCATTCATATAAACGCCACCGCCTACCGTGCCGGGAATGCCATGGGCAAATTCCAGTCCGGTATAGCCTCGCTCCATGGCAAAGGCCGCAAGCCGCGCCATGGTTGCACCAGCCTGCGCCGTAAACACGCCATTCCCCAGCTCTTCCACCTGATTCATGGCGGTGCGTGTTTCGATCATCACCGTATCCAGCCCCTGATCCGGAGCCAGAATATTGCTGCCCGCTCCCAGAATCATCGGCGTGATCTGGAACTGCCGGGCGATCCGCAGGATCTCCTTTACCTGCTCGGCATTCTTCGGGAACGTCATCACCGCCACCGGCCCGCCGATTTGAAAAGAGGTATGCCGGCACATGGGCTCACCCTGCTTGAGGTCGATGTCCGCCAGCTGGAGAAGCGTAATAAATTCTCTTAAATACTTCATAATTCTGCTCCTGTTCCAAAAAGGTCT